>JBCCUW010000352.1:0-4925 GCA_039196385.1 Pseudomonadota bacterium | reverse complement strand
TTCCGCGGGATTCATTCACGACCCGGCCGGCATCGACAGTGACAAGCTGCAATGGGTCATGGCGCTGAAGAACGAACGTCGCGGGCGTATCGAGGAGTACGCCAAACACTTTGGTTGTGCTTATCACGCAGGAGAAAAACCCTGGCACGTACCCTGTGATCTGGCGTTCCCCTGCGCCACCCAAAACGAGCTGAATGAGGTTGACGCGGCAGCGCTGGCCAAAAACAACTGTTACGCCGTGTCAGAGGGTGCCAACATGCCTACCACGCCCGGTGCCGTCAGCGTGCTGAACGATGCCGGTGTGGCCGTGGCTCCGGCCAAAGCGGCCAATGCCGGCGGGGTGGCGGTATCCGGGCTGGAGATGAGCCAGAACAGCCAGCGTTATGCCTGGACCCATGAAGAAATCGATACCAAGCTGCAACGCATCATGCATGGCATTCACGAACAATGTCTGGCCTACGGTGAAGACCGCGACGGTGTGAACTACGGTCGCGGCGCTAATATTGCCGGGTTTGTGAAAGTCGCGGACGCCATGCTGGCCCAAGGTGTGGTCTAAGCGTGATCTGAGACATGATCCGAGGGCAACCGGGTTGTTGCTATCCTGAGTGCGTGACTTATGATACGCGCCCATGAATACTTACACGATCTGTTTGCCTGTCCTGTCCTTACTTCGCCACCCCCGACGCAGCACCGCAGCCATACTGCTGTGCATCTCCGCGCTGGGCTGGAGCAATTTCAGCCTGGCCGAGAACGCTCGCGTGCTGATGCAGACCAACATGGGCAATGTCGAAATGGAGGTGCTGGAGAAGCTGGCACCCCGCACTGCCGCCAACTTCCTGCAACTCGTCGATGATGAATTTTACAGCGGCCTGATTTTCCACCGGGTCATCGCCAACTTCATGATTCAGGCCGGGGGATTTACCGAAGATCTAACCCGTAAACCGGCACCGCGCACCGTGCCGAACGAGTCTTTCAATGGTTTGAAGAACAGCCGCGGCAGCGTTGCCATGGCACGCACCGATGACCCGGATTCTGCCGGCTCGCAGTTCTACATTAACGTGAAGGACAATCCGTTTCTGGACGCGGACGGCGCCAAAGCCGGATACACCGTATTCGCCCGGGTCATTTCCGGCATGGACACAGTGGAAAAGATTGAGCTGACCAATACCGGCCGACGCGGCGGCATGGTGGCGGTGCCGGAAGAGAATATCGTTATTCTATCGATTCAGCGGATCGAGTAGATCCCGCACCCGGGGCACCAAATTTGTGCCCATGCAGATGAATTGAGTTAGAATGCCCGGTTTTCACCTTGCACATAAAACAATATGCCCATATTCCTTCTTGCTCTGGCCAGCGCCCTGTTGCTGGCTGCCATCTCCACGGAGATTTTTACCCGGTTCCTGACGCTGGACTACTGGTCCTTGATGGTGCTCAGCGTCATCACCCTGTTGATCAACGGTCTGTTTATGGCACGCGTCGCCACCCAGCGCGATAAAACCAACGCCAGCAACAACAACGCCAACAACACCAGCAACCGCCAACAATCCCAAACCCAATCCCAAACCCAATCCCAAACCAGAGGAGCACGCGAGGGTAACTCGCGCAATCAGCCCGCACGCAACCGGAACAATCGTCAGAACCGGGACAGCGACGCGCGACGCAACCAGAGCGGCAGCAAGCAGGGCAACAACCGCAACCAGAAGCCGGGCGGACAGCAGAACAAAGAACCCAGACAGCGCCAGCAGGACAAATCTGCTGCTGCAACACCCGCGCAGAGCAACCCCGGTGCCACCCCCCGCGGTCCGCGTGAAGCCAGCGGTCCACGTGAAGAGGGCACCGTAAAATGGTTCAATCGTTCCAAGGGTTATGGTTTTGTCATCCGCGCAAATGGCGACGAAATTTTTGTCCATCAGCGCTCAATTACCAGCACCGACGAACAGCGCCAGCGTCCCATTCTGCACGATGGCCAGAAGGTCACCTTTGTGGTCAGCGAACATGAAAAAGGCGCTCAGGCTGAACACGTGCAAACGGCTGACTGACAACGGATAGCACACATGCAGATCAAGCAGACGCTCGGCGAGCACATCCAGGCAGCCTTTGCCCAGATCGGGCTTGAGGGTCCAGCACTCATCCAGGGCGCAGCACGCGAAGAGTTTGGCGATTATCAGGCCAACGGCGTCATGGCGGCCGCAAAGCGTGCCGGGCGCAACCCTCGCGAGGTGGCGGCTGACGTGGTACAGGCACTGGATATGGAAGGCATCGCCAGCCAGGTCGAAATCGCCGGACCCGGTTTTCTGAACATCACCCTGGATCCTGAATTCCTCGCCAAGACACAGGCTGCCAAAATACACCCGGCCAGTCCCAGCCAGACCGTCGTCACAGACTATTCAGCCCCCAATCTGGCGAAAGAAATGCATGTGGGGCACCTGCGCACCACCATTATCGGCGACAGCGTAGCGCGTATCCTGGAAGCCCAGGGCCATCAGGTGATCCGCCAGAACCATGTCGGCGACTGGGGTACGCAGTTCGGCATGCTGCTCACTTATCTGAACGACACCGGCGACGACTCCAACGAACTGGCCGACCTTGAAGACTTTTACCGCGCCGCCAAAACGCGTTTCGACGAGGACGAAGACTTCCAGGCACGCAGCCGCGAAGCGGTGGTGCGGCTGCAGGCGGGTGACAAAGACGCACTGGCCATGTGGCAGCGGTTTATCGACATTTCCATGTCCCACTGCCAGGAAATCTACGATCGACTGGAAGTTACCCTGCTACCGGAACACATTCGTGGCGAAAGCCAGTACAACAACGACCTGCCTCAGGTGATCAACGATCTGCGCGGCCAGGGATTGCTCACCGAATCCGACGGGGCCCAATGTGTATTCCTGGATGAGTTCAAGAGTAAAAAAGGTGACATCCTGCCGGTGATTGTGCAGAAGTCTGACGGTGGTTATCTGTACGCCACGACAGACCTGGCTGCCATTCGTTATCGCACAGGCACCCTGCACGCAGATCGGGTGCTGTACTTTACCGACGCGCGCCAGGCACTGCATTTCAGACAGGTTTTTGCCGTCGCGGAGGCCGCTGGATTCAACCACAGCCACGCCAGCCTGGAGCATATGCCATTCGGTTCCATGCTCGGTGCAGATGGCAAGCCATTCAAAACCCGGGCCGGCGGGGTTGTGAAACTGGCCGAGTTGCTGGACGAGGCAGAGCAGCGCGCCGCCACGTTGCTCCGCGCCAACAACCCGGATCTGGCGGATGAAGACGTGCGCTCCGCCAGCCGCATCATCGGCATCGGCGCGGTAAAGTACGCGGATCTATCGAAAAACCGGAACAGCGATTACGTGTTCGACTGGGATCAGATGATCAGCTTTGAAGGCAATACAGCCCCCTATCTGCAGTACGCTTACGCTCGTATTCAGAGTCTGTTCGCAAAAGGTGGAGTGGATGTGGCGGCGTTACCCGCAACCACGGTCAGTGTGGAAGAACCGGAACGACGCTTGGCGGTGACCATTGCCGGCTTCGATGACGCGCTGCAACAGGTGACCGAAGAAGGTTTTCCCCATTTTCTGTGCGGCTATCTCTACGATCTGGCCAGCCGTTTCAGCCAGTTTTACGATCACTGCCCCATTCTGCAGGGTGCTGATGACAAGACCCGCACCCGGCGCCTGGTCTTAGCTCGGCAAACCGCTGAAACATTGCAACAGGGTCTGGCCCTGTTGGGGATTGGCGTCGTCCAGCGCATGTAGTTGCGTGAAATTGTTGCCGCGAATGTAGGGCCCGGCGCTGGTTCAGGCCGGGCTGGGTGAGTTCTGGGGTACCGCGTACGACTTCAGCGTTTCTGCAAATTCGTGTAACGACTGCATCCCTGATGCTTCCGCTTCGCGACACCATTCCGTCAGGGCATGAATGATCTCATCCATATTGCCACCACGCTTGGCCCAGATGGCCTGCAGTTGCTGATGGAGTTCGTACACCACGCGAATATTGGCCGATTCGTCCACTGCCGCAGAAATGCGTTCGCGGCTGCGCTGGGTGAGCAGCGATTCTTCGCGCACCAGTACCCGGCGCGCGCGTTTGATCATTTTGCGTGAGGTCTGGTCCGCGCGACGATATTCTTGTTCGAATACCGGCTTCACCACTTCTTCAGCGTAACGCGACATGACCCGGAAGCGGTCATTCAACAACGCCCAGGCCGCGTCTTTGTCCAGGGTCACTTTGCCTGCAACACGCTCCACCACCGGACCACGGCTGGTGACTTTGGCCAGGCCGGCCATCTCGAACAAGCGAATCCACATCCAGCCGATGTCAAACTCAAATGGCTTCACCGATAACTTGGCCGAGTTGGGATAGGTGTGATGATTGTTGTGCAATTCTTCACCACCGATGAGAATGCCCCAGGGTGAGATGTTGCGGGCGGCGTCGGGACACTCAAAATTGCGATAGCCCCACCAGTGACCGATGCCGTTAATCACACCGGCCGCAAATACAGGGATCCAGAGCATCTGCACCGCCCACACGGTAATACCCAGCACGCCCAGCAGCGCCACGTCGATGACAAACATCAGCGCAATCCCGCCAAAAGCGACTTTTGAATAAACGTTGCGCTCCATCCAGTCATCCGGGCAGCCTTTACCGTACTGCTCCATGATGCTGTCATCCATGCTGGCGTCCCGATAGGCCTCTGCACCGCGCCAGAAAATTTCCCCAATGCCGCGCACGACCGGGCTGTGCGGATCCTGCTCGGTTTCACAATGCGCGTGGTGTTTTCGATGGATCGCCGTCCACTCCCGCGTCACCATGCCGGTGGTCAGCCATAGCCAGAAGCGGAAAAAGTGTTTGAGTACAGGATGCAGTTCAAGCGCACGGTGAGCCGAATGGCGATGCAGATAGACCGTAACCGAGACGATTGTAATATGCGT
>JBCCUW010000351.1:0-4934 GCA_039196385.1 Pseudomonadota bacterium | reverse complement strand
CTTCAGGAGTGTCAGGCGCTCGCTGAAGAAAATCCGACACTGGCGCCCTCTGCGGAAACGATCTGTGATGCAGTACGAACGCTCGAACAAATAGCGAAAGCTTTGGATGATTTGTCAGCAAACGCGCGTCGGGCTTTTGTGTTGCGTCATATCGACGGACTGACGCTGGTGGAGACTGCCGCGCGGTTGGGTGTTTCCAGAACCATGGTGCGCCGCTATCTGGTCCAGAGTTTGGCCGCCTGTTATGTCGTTATAGAGAGCGAAAGCGAATGACAGACATCGCGACCACAGCGGCACACTGGGTAGTCAGGCTATCTGAAGAAGATCTACCGCCGAGCCAGCGGGAATTAGCAGAGTATGCCCTTTGGCTCGACGCAGATCCTCGCCATCGCGAAGCGGTCGAGGCGTTAAGTAGCATGGTCGATGCACTGGATGATATGCCGGGTGAGGCGGCAGCGTCTGCGCTGAAGGCAGGTGAGGCAGTATTGTCCGGTTGGCAAGCGGCCGCTAAACATCTGGTACTGTTTCTGGCGGTTCTGGTGCCGCTGTTCGTGTTAAGCACCTCAAACAGTCTAGACCTGTGGATGGCAGACAAGCGCACACCAGCGAACGCCTGGCAGAGTTGGGTTTTGGAAGATAACTCAACGTTGGTACTTAGTGGCAACAGCGCGGTGAACGTTAATTTTGATCAGGATCTGAGAACCCTTGAATTACTGAAGGGAGATCTGTTGATTGACGTTGGCCATGACGTAGACCGGCCGCTCGAGGTCGTGACGGAGCACGGACGTTTCCGCGCCCTGGGCACGCGTTTTGTTGTTCAACAGAGAGCTGAGCAAACTGTGCTGACGGTTTTGGAGTCATCTGTGCAGGCACACACGCTCGTGTCCGGGCAGGCCGCGGCGTCGCAGGAAATCACTGCGGGTGAGCAAATATCGGTGAGTAATCAAGGGATCGGTTCGCCGGCCAAGATCGATCCTGAGCGGTTCGAGCGCAACTGGCGGGCAGGGAAACTGGTCGTGAATGGAACACGGTTGACTGATGTACTGGATGAGTTGGCGCGTCATCACAGTGGCTACCTGCTTTACGATGATACCCTAGCACCGATTGAAGTCATGGCCGTGCTGCCGCTCGACGATCCTCAGCAGGCCCTCGAACTGCTCGGCGAGAGTTTGCCGATCGATTTGAACCGGTATTCACCATGGCTGGTTCACGTTACCGTTTCAGATAATTTATAGTCCCGGTTGCCCTTTCCGGTGTTTCGCTCGTCAAGGTAGCACAGACCCAGACAGTGAAAAAACATGCCGTACTTACGTTCCTATTCCTGCAGGCGTTGCTTGAAGCGCGTTACTTTGCTGTGTTCGATTGTATTGCTTCCCGTTTCAGGCACACCGCTTGCCATCGCGCAACCGGCTGAAATCGCTCGTGAGTACTCAATCCCCGCAGGTTCCTTGGGTAACGCGCTGAGTGAATTTGCGCAGCAAGCGGGCATTGCGATATCAGTTGATGCGCGATTGGTCAGGGGTATGTCCAGCAGTGGTTTAACAGCCGCAGCGACCATCCGGGAAGGCATTGATCGCTTGCTTCAGGGGAGTGGCCTCAGGGCAGTGCAGTCTTCTTCTGGTTTTCGAATTGAGCGCAACTCGAACGGTTCGGCACCCCTGGTTCTGCAACCCATAACAGTCAGGGGTGAATTGCAGGAAAGGAACCGACAGGACACGCAAACTTCGGTAGCTGTTGTTTCCGGTGATGCGCTGGAGCAACGCTCGGAGAGTGTCTTTGACGTCATTGAACGTACCGCCGGCGCAGGACTTGGTTTTAACGGCGAATTCACGATTCGGGGCATAAGACAGCGCGGATTCGGTGACGGCAACGCGCCGCTCATCACAACGCGAGTAGATGGCGCGGTCACGTCGAACAACACGCGTATTTACACCCAGACGCTGGAGTCCACCTGGGATCTGGAACAGATCGAGGTTTTGCGTGGTCCACAGTCCACCCAGGCCGGCAGAAACTCTCTGGCTGGTGCTGTCTAAATTCGCAGTAAAGATCCGACATACGAATTTGAGTTTAAGGGGCGTGCGGAAGCAGGCAATGCAGACACACTCGACGGTGCGATTGCTGTCAACTTGCCATTGATCGAAGAACGGCTTGCCGTGCGCCTGGCGGTTGACGCTGAGCAGTCAGATGGCTTTGTCTACAACGACTTTCTCAACGATCGTGACTTTGCGGAGGAAAGTCGCACGAACTTAAGGTTGGGGATTCGATTCGACCCGTCTGATCAATTCTCCGCGATCCTCAAGTTGACGCGCCTAGATTCGGAAGACTATCCGCTGGTTACAGGTGTGGATGGTGCCCGCTTTCCGGATGACCGGGTGACGTCCATTGAAGTTGATCCAAGTGAAGAGATTGACTTTGAAGCGGGTAATTTGCGACTGACTTACACGTTGAACAACTCATTACGTCTGGAGAGTGAAACTACCTACTCCGAAGGTGATTCGTTTAGCGAATTTGAAACCGCGTCGATTGAGCAAACGGCCGATTCGTTTGAGCAGCAAATTAAGCTTCTGTATGAATCTGAAGCGTTGAAGGCAGTCTTCGGCTTTTTTTATGCTGAAGACAAAACCGATGGCGTAACACTTGCAACGCTATTTGGGGGAACGGTCAGTGCTGAATTTCTGAATCAAGCCACCACGGAGAATTATGCGGTATTTGCTGAACTGGAATACCGCCTGCGGCAAAACTTAACGCTCATAGTCGGTGGCCGCTACGATCGTGAAACTTTGGATAGCATTCAATCAACCGCGTTTTCAGCGGTTTTGCCCAGTTCCTCATCAGCAACCGATGCGGATTACGACGCGTTTCTGCCGAAACTTGGGGTGGTTCGAAATCTGACGGAAAACGTCAGTCTCGGCTTTACAGTGCAGCGGGGCTATCGCGCGGGAGGGGCTGGTATTAACACATTTACTGGACAACCTTATGAGTACGCCCCGGAGTTTACGTGGAACTACGAAATATCTTTTCGTTCGCTTTGGGCTGAAGAGCGAGTGACGATAAATGCCAACGCGTTTTATACGGACTGGTCTGATCAACAGGTTGCGATTCTCGGCCCTTCCAACGACTCCCTTGACCTGACGGTGGAGAATGCCGGTTCATCCCGTGTGTGGGGTGCAGAGCTGGAGGTCTCAGCCAGACCGACAAGCAGCTCGGATATGTTTTTGACGCTGGGTTATGCGGACACTGAATTTGATGATTTTATTTCGGGTGGGCAGCAGCTGGCCGGTAATGAATTTCCAAGCAATCCTGAGTTTACTGCGGCCTTCGGGGCGACCTATTACTTTCTCGAGAACTTCTTTGTGACCGCTGATGCAAGCTATACCGATGATGCCTTCAGCGAAGTTCAGAACCTTCGCGACCGTAGAGATGACAGCCGTTTTCTGGTGAATGCCCGCATTGGTTACGAAACGGATCGTTGGAGTATTGTCGCTTACGTCGATAATCTTTTTGACAAAGACTACATTGCCACCGCGTTCCAGGGCCGTGATGGTCCGGTCGACGTCGGCGATCCTCGAACTTACGGAGTCATCGCCCAGTATCAGTTCTAAGGCGGTTGGCGCTGCCGCCTTTCCCCCTTTGCAAAAATCGCTTGCCAACCCCGGCCTCTTAAATATAATGATAATCATTCTCATTTAGGCGTATAACTTATCGCCGGGTAGAATCATGGCTGAAGCGACCGTCGAAAATGACGAAACTGCACACAGAGATGATGACAACATCACCATGTGGACAGGGTTGCAGATTCTGGCGCCATTTGCGCAACTGGCGCGAGGTCGTTTCATTTTAGCCTCCGTGTTGGCGACGCTGTCTTCGTTGGCCCTGTTGGGTCCGTTCTGGCTGGTCTATAAGGCCGTTGAGGATATTGTCAGCCAGCGTGGTGCCGGTGATATGTATACGTACGCGCTGCTGGCTGCCGGCTGCGTTTTTCTCCAATACACTTTTCTGGCGGGCGCGATGTGGGTATCTCATCACGGCGCTTATGCAACACTTGAGCAACTGCGTTTGCGTATTGGTGAACGGCTGCGCGGTGTGCCGCTGGGGTTTCTTACCAACCGGCGCTCGGGTGAGGTGCAGCGTACGCTCAATGACGACATTGAAAGGCTGGAGATTTTTCTTGCCCACGCCATCCCGGATTTTGTCGCCACCCTGTCCACGGCTTTGTTTTTAATTGTCTGGCTGGTGGTAGTTGATCTCTATATGGGCCTGATCGGGGTGCTGGTGGTCTGTGTGTCGGCGACGCTGATGGCCGTGGGTACGCAGCGCGGCAGCCGCAGGATGGCCTCTTACCTGCACAGCTTGGCGCGCATGAATGGTTCGATGGTGGAATTTCTGCGCGCCATGCCCGTCGTACGCACGTTTAATGGTACCCGTCGTGTGTTTGGCGAAACCCGATCGGCCATTGCTGATGCCGCTGAGTATCAGGCGCAGTGGGCTCGGGAGTTTGTGCCGCTGTATACCGCCTATTTCGTGTTACTGACTTCCCCCGTGCTCGTCATTGTGCCGGCCGGACTATGGCTGTGGCACATCGATGCGCTGACCACACCGACACTCTTGTTTTTCTTTATTGTTGGTCTCGGCTTCACGCTGCCGCTGCTGCGGGTGCAGCAGCTTATGGTGCACCTGTCCTATCTTGCCCTTGGCGCACGCTTAGTGCGTGAACTGGATCAGGCTGAAGTGTTACCGGTGGTGGACGTACCAGGTGGGATAGGGGGCGGCCGGGTAGAGGTGGATGCGGTGAGCTTTGCCTATTCGGGACCGGGTCTGGCGCCGGTGAGCAACCTGCAGCAGGTTGCGGTGCGCGACGTGAGCTTTGTCGCAGAGCCCGGAACAGTCACCGCCATTGTTGGGCCGTCTGGGTCCGGCAAGTCCACGCTCGCGCG
>JBCCUW010000350.1:0-4942 GCA_039196385.1 Pseudomonadota bacterium | reverse complement strand
GATAGACCTTTCTAAGGTGCGGCTGCAACGGTTGGGTTATTTCAAAGGGGTTGATGTAGAAACCCCGCAGGTCCCCGGTACTGACGACCAGATTGATGTGAATTTTTCGGTTGAGGAGCAACCCTCGGGCAGCATCTCCGCCACGGTAGGTTATTCGCAGGGATTTGGTCTGATTCTCGGCGGCAATTATCAACAATCCAATGTGTTGGGTAGCGGTAACAGTCTGGGCGTGGGCTTGAGTATTTCGGATTTTCAGAAGTCTGCCAACTTCAACTACTTCAATCCCTATTTCACCCTCGATGGCATCTCCCGTGGGTTTAACGTCTTTGTGCGGCGCCTGGACTATGACGAGCAGAATATTGCCCGCTATGCGACAGACTCTGCAGGCATTGGGGTGAACTTCGGTTTTCCCATCGGCGAAACCCAGCGCATACAGTTCGGCGTGACCACCGAATGGACAGACATCACTGAAGGCTTTTTTGCCGCTCGAGAGATTTCAGATTTTATTGAAGCCAACGGTGAAGAAGCCATCAACTTCAAGGCGAATCTATCCTGGACCAGCTCTACGCTGAATCGTGGGCTCTTCCCTGATCGCGGTGGGTCACAGTCACTCGCCTTGGAACTCGCGGTACCCGGCAGCGACCTGCAGTTTTACAAGTTTGTGTATACCGCAGAGCGCTACTTCCCAATCGCACGTAACTGGACCCTGCGTCTACGCACTGAGCTCGGTTTTGGGGATGGGTACGGCTCCACCGATCGATTGCCGTTTTACGAGAACTTCTTTGCTGGAGGGTTCGGCTCGGTACGCGGGTTTGAAAACTCGACGCTGGGACCACGTTCGACCCCACCACTCGACGAAAACGGCAACCCAATCGTGTTTGGCCGCCGGCAGGATACGTTGGGTGGCAACCTGCTGGTTGAGGGCAGCGTGGAACTTGTCTTTCCCTTCCCATTTGTGGAGGACAATCGACAGTTTCGGCCAGCGTTTTTTGTTGACGTGGGCAATGTGTTCAACACCGAGTGTCCTTCGTTCAGCGAAAACTGTTTCGATTTTTCCGTTGATGACCTGCGCTATTCCGTTGGCTTTGGTATGACCTGGCTCACAGGTTTGGGCCCGATGACCTTCAGTATCGCCAAGCCATTTCAGACCCAGCCGTTTTATGAAGAGGAAAGATTTCAATTTGAACTTGGACGCACATTCTGATGTAGAATGCGCGCCTTTGATCGCTTATGCATATTAGGAGATAGGATGAATAAGAAGATGACGCACCTCGTTATGGCTTGCCTTACCAGTGCTGCCATGTGGTCTGCCGGTGCGGTACAAGCGGCTGAATTGAACATTGTTGTACTCGATTCAGTGCGCGCCATTCTGGAATCCGACCGCGCGAAGGTTCTGATCGAAGCAGCCAACAAAGAAATGCAGCCTGAGCAGGATGCGCTGCGTGAGTTGGCAGACAAGCTGCAGAGTCTGCAGGAGCGAGCCCGCACGGATGCTGAAGTGATGAGTGACGCTGACAAGCGGCAGATTCAGAAGGAATTGGAAGACCTGCGTATCGATATCGAATTTGGCAGCCAGAAACTGCAAAAAGAGGCGCAGGACAAGCGCAACGAAATTCTGCAGGTCCTGGCACCCAATTTCGAAAAGGTCCGCAACGACCTGATACAGGTGGACCAGATCGACTTTATCCTGCAGCCGCAGGCCCTGATTTACGCGAACAGCAAACACGATATTACCAAGCGTGTGACAGAGAAACTGAACGAACTTGAGTAAAATCAAATAGTTAAAGGATTTATCTCAATTAGATCAGAGCAGCGTCCATGACCAGCGCGGGCGCTGTTGCTGAGCATATCGGTGCTGAGGTGGTGGGAGACGCATCCCAGCCAATTACGGGCCTGGGAAGTCTCGCCAACGCTGAACCAGGCCAGCTCAGCCATTTGTCTTCACCTAGCTACCGGCACCTGCTGCCGGATACCCGTGCCAGTGTTGTCATTCTCGCTGCGGAAGCGGTGGCGGAGTGCCCCTGCACAGCGCTGGTGGTTGATAACCCTTATCTGGCCTTTGCCCGGGCTTCTCAGCTCTTTGCTAAACATCACGCGTTGAACAGCGGCGTGCATCCCAGCGCTGTCATTGGTGAAGGCTGTGTTATCTCACCCGATGCAGCGATCGGTGCCAATGTGGTTATCGGTGCGCACACCGAGATTGCCGCAGGCGCCATGATTCATCCGAACACCACAATCGGAGAACACTGCAGGGTGGGTGCTGACGCTGTCCTGTTTAGCAACGTTGCAATCTATCGGGATGTGCAGATTGGGCCGCGCAGCCAGGTGCATAGTGGTACCGTGATCGGTGCGGCAGGATTCGGCTTTACCCCGGGATCCCAGGGGCAGCTGGTTGAGATTGCCCAACTGGGCGGAGTGCGGATTGGGGCGGATGTGAGCATCGGTGCGTGCACAACCATTGACTGTGGCGCCATTGACGATACGGTGATAGAGGACGGCGTTAAAATCGATAACCAGGTGCAGATTGGTCACAATTGTCGTATTGGTGCGCACACAATGTTGTGTGGCTGTGTGGGCATTGTGGGCAGTACGGTGATTGGCAAACACTGTGTCTTTGCGGGTGGCGCAGGAGTTGGTGGGACGAAGCCGGTGACCATCTGTGATGGCGTGGTTGTGACGGCGCGCACAGTGGTTTCGCAATCGGTGGATCAGCCGGGGGTGTACTCAGGCACCATTGTTTTTCACGAGCACAAGAAATGGTTGCGCAACGCCATGCGCTTCGAGGCGTTAGACGACTTGTTCAAGCGCGTACGCAATCTGGAACGTTCGCGAAATTAGATGTCGCCCCGGCGCGGCATAACCCCTACAATTTCGTTTTCGCTGTCCACTGCAGGACTTAACAACTGTTTGCGCGACGCAATCTAACGGCACCCATGACATCAAAAACCATAAACATTTCGGAACTCTTTGAGTATCTGCCCCACCGTTATCCGTTCCTGCTGGTGGACCGGGTAACAGACCTGGTGGTGGGTGAGCGCATCTCTGGCTTTAAAAACATCACCATGAACGAAGAGCTGTTTAACGGCCACTTTCCCGGGCGGCCGATTCTACCGGGCGTCATGATTCTGGAAGCCATGGCCCAGCTTTCCGGTGTGCTGGCTTTTGAAACCAAGGACATGCGACCGGCTGATGGCATCAACTACTTGTTTGGTGGCGTGGAGAAAGCCCGCTTTCGCCGACCGGTCATTCCTGGCGACCGGCTTGATATGCGCAGCAGAATTCTTGCGGCCCGCAGCATGATGATGAAATTCGAATGTGAAGCTTATGTCGACGAAGAGTTAGCCTGCGCGGCGACTTTGTCTGTTGTTCAGCAGAACACCCGGCAGGCTGCGGGTAATGCATCGTCATGACCTCTCTCAGTCAACAAGGGAGTCAGGAAGGGAAGCAAGAAGGGGGTCAAGTTGACGGGCGCGCCATTGTCGATCCCAGCGCTCGTCTGGGCAAGAATGTCACTATCGGTCCGTGGAGTCTGATCGGCCCGGATGTCGAGTTGGGTGACAACGTTGAAATTGCCTCGCATGTTGTCGTGCGGGGGCCCAGTAAGATTGGCAATAACGTCAAGATTTACCAGTTTGCCACGGTCGGCGAAGACACGCCGGCATTTGCCTACGAGGGTGAAGAAACGCTGCTTGAGGTGGGTGATGGCACGGTAATCCGCGAGGGTGTGACCATTCATCGCGGCATGGTCAAAGGCGGCATCGGCCGAACCGCGGTGGGGCGTAATTGTCTGCTGATGGCCTATGTGCACATCGGCCACGACTGTCTGGTGGGTGATCATGTCATCATGGCGAACAATGCTTCTCTGGCAGGACATGTGACTGTTGGCGATCACGCTAATTTCGGCGGGTACAGTGGCATCCCCCAGTTCCGTGCGATTGGCGCCTACACACATATTGCGGCCATGAGCCTGGTCCTCAAAGACGTCCCGGCATATATGACGGTGAGCGGCAACCCGGCTGTGGCGGTGGGATTAAATCTGGAAGGGATGAAGCGCCGCGGGTACAGCAAAGAAACGATGCAGGCAGTACGTCAGGCGCATCGTACCGTGTACCGCAAGAGTCTGAGTGTCAAAGAAGCTCTCAACGAGATTACCGACTTACGCCGTGAGCACGCAGAAGTAGAGTTGTTTGCCCAATCGGTAGAGAACTCGGAGTGGGGCATTATTCGTGGCCGCGCGAGTCAGCGCGACTGAGTGTTTTGACCTGCACCCAGCCAGCTGACGGAGTCTGATGTGGCAGTGGACGCCACGTCACAGCCTGGCCAACCCAATACAATTACCCTTGGTGTACTTGCCGGTGAACCCTCAGGCGACAATCTCGCGGCAGGTATGATGCGGCAGATTCAGCTGCAGGCCGGGGATGCGGTGACAGTTCGGTTTGTCGGTGTTGGAGGACCGCAGATGATTGCTGCGGGTTTGCAGGTGCTGGCGCCCATGGAGTCGCTGGCCGTTAACGGCTTTCGCGAGCCTTTACTGCGTTTACCCAGCCTCGTTACGCTGTTGCGCCGTTTAATCAAGACCTTTCAGCAAATCGAAATTGATGCCTTTGTTGGGGTGGATTTCAATGTATTCAACTTTCTGCTGGAAAAAGCCCTGAAAAAACGTGGGATTGCTACGGCACACTACGTCAGCCCTTCAGTTTATGCCTGGCGCACTGGCCGAACGCGACGGGTCGCAAAGTCTGCTGATCTGCTGTTGTGTCTGTACCCGTTCGAACCAGCGTTTTATCGGGACACCTCGGTTAACGCACAATTTGTCGGTCATCCACTGGCAGATGAAATTACGCCGGATACGGGTAGTGCAACTGCTGCGCAGGAGGCCCGTCGACAACTGAATATAAGCCCCGAGAACAAGGTTCTGGCGGTGCTGCCAGGTAGCAGGATG
>JBCCUW010000349.1:0-4943 GCA_039196385.1 Pseudomonadota bacterium | reverse complement strand
GATCGTTATTTCAATGATTGCCAGTATCGGTCAGAAGCAGGCGCACGCGGAACACGGGTATCTGCAGGTTAACAAGCTGAATGACCGTGTGCGCAACCTGCGCCATAGCATGGAAAACACGTTGTTGCCGGCCAACGCGGTAAAAAAACAGCATAAACAGGAAGCCAAAGAAGAGGAGCAGGCTGCAAAGGCCCAGGCTGCCGCACTGAAAAGCACAAAAGGCGGCAAAGATCCGGAACAAGCCACGGCACCTGATGAGGAAGCCGCGCCGGGACGGGTGTTTGTGCTGAATTTCGAAGGCGACGTGCGCGCTTCCAGACTTGATCAACTGCGCCTTGAAGTCAGCGCCATTTTGACCATGGCTGGCGCGGCAGACGAAGTGGTGGTGGTACTGGAAAGCCCAGGTGGCATGGTACACAGCTACGGGCTGGCGGCTTCCCAACTGATGCGTATTCGAGATAAGGGTATTCCGCTCACCGCGGTAGTGGATAAAGTGGCTGCCAGTGGTGGTTATCTGATGGCTGCTGTCGCTAACAAAGTGCTGGCGGCGCCGTTTGCGCTGGTGGGTTCCATCGGCGTGGTGGCGCAGATCCCCAACGTACACCGGCTGTTGAAGAAGAATGATGTGGATGTGGAAATTCTCACAGCTGGTAAGTACAAGCGTACGCTCACGACGCTGGGTGAGAACACTGATGAGGGGCGGCAGAAGTTTGTGGAAGAGTTGGAAGATGTCCACGCGCTGTTTCAGGAGTTTGTTGCGGATAATCGTCCCCAGTTGGATATAGCGGCGGTTGCCACGGGTGAAGCGTGGTATGGCAAGCGTGCGCTGGACCTGCAGCTGGTGGATGCCTTGTCGACCAGCGACGAGTATCTGATGCAGGCTTGCGAAGACCGTGAAGTCTTCAGCGTGAAGTGGGTGGAGCAGCGCAAGCCTATTGATCGTTTGCTGGGTAAGGTGAATGGTTTGCTGGATCAGGCTGCTCAGTTGCTCGAAATGTGGCGGCGATAAACAACCGGTTGATTAATTTATAGCTTGAGGATTGGGTATGACGTTTGCGGCGTTCTGGGTAGAAAAAAATGCTGACGGTTTCAGTCGGTCGGTGATCGAGCGAGAATTGGAAGATTTGCCTGCAGGTGATGTCACCATCGACGTGCAGTATTCCTCCCTGAATTACAAAGATGCGCTGTCGGCGACTGGCAACCCCGGTGTAACGCGCAACTTCCCACATACGCCGGGTATTGATGCTGCCGGGGTTGTACTGCACAGCGATCACGCAGACATCCAGGTTGGCGACGAAGTTATTGTCATCGGCTTTGATCTGGGCATGAATACCCCGGGTGGTTTTGGCCAGCGTATCCGCGTACCCGGTGACTGGGTGGTCAAAATGCCCTCTGGTTTGAACCCGCATAGCGCCATGTTGCTGGGCACCGCAGGATTTACTGCGGCAGAGTGTATCGACAAGCTGGAAGCGTCGGGTATGCAACCCGGCCAGGGCCCGGTGCTGGTGACCGGTGCGACCGGTGGCGTCGGTTCGGTGGCCGTGAGTTTGCTGGCCAAGCTGGGATATGAGGTGGCTGCGGTAACAGGCAAGGCCACACAGCATGATTTCCTTCGCAGTCTGGGTGCCAGCAGCATTATGAGTCGGGAAGAGGCCAACGCAGATGCACAGCGACCCTTATTGGCGGAGCGTTGGGCCGGTGTGGTAGATACCGTGGGTGGCGCTATGCTGTTTAATGCCGTGAAGAGTCTGCGCTACGGCGCCAGTCTGGCAGCCTGTGGCCTGGTGGGCGGCACCGAAATTCCTGCCACCGTGTTGCCATTCCTGTTACGTCACGTCAACCTGCTGGGCATTGATTCGGTGCAGCTGCCGCTGGCTGAAAAGGCGCGCATCTGGGACAAATTGGCAGGTCCCTGGCAACTGGATCTGTCTGCGCTGGAAGAACGGCTGTCGTTGGATACTTTGTCACCTGCGATCGATCGCATACTGGCGGGTGACATGGTCGGCCGCGGGGTTGTCGCGCTCTAATCGCGTCTGATTCTCTCTGCGCGCCTGACCTCGCGGCGCTCAGTCCCTGCGCAGTTTTGGATTGGGCGCAATCGGACTGGGATAGCGGAATATCACAAAGTAGCTGCTAACAACAAGTGTAAGCACGGTGGCGAACTGAATCACCAATGCTGCTTCGCTTGATACCAGCGCATTGTTGATGGCGATGTAACTCAGCAGCAGAGAAAATTCGGAGGCCTGCCCCAAGCGGTAACCCACTTCCCAGGCGACCTGCTTATCTTCACCCTGAACTTTGAGGATCTGCGCAAATACAACTGGTTTGATAGCGATCAGCAGGGCAGCCAGCACCACTGCGGCAAACCAAATTTCGCCCAGCAGGTCGATCTGCAGCGCGGCGCCCACAGAAAAGAAAAACAGGACCAGGAAAAAGTCCCGCAGCGGGCGCAGGCTTTCGGCGATGTATTGGGCAATGGGACTGGTTGCCAGGCTCACCCCGGCGATGAACGCGCCAATTTCCAATGACAGGCCGATAACACTGGCGAGTTGCGCAATACCCAGGCACCAGCCGATGGCAATCAGGAAGATGTATTCCTGAAAGGCATCGTATTTTGAAATCAGACGCAGCAGCAGAAATCTGACACCCAGGTAAGCAAACAGGCTGAGCAGGGGCAGGCCGATAAATATGGTGGCTATACTGGTCAGGACTGCTTCAATATCGGTACCCAGTCCGGTCAGTGTCAGAATGGCGAGAATGGCGATCAGATCCTGAATCAGCAGCAGACTGACAACCATCTCGCCAATATGGCGATGGTGCAGGGCCGTGGTGGGCAGCAGTTTGATACCTAAAATTGTACTGCTGAACGACGCGGCCAGCCCGGTCACAGAGGCCTCTACGACAGTAAACCCGAACGCTAGCATCACTACAAAGCCTGCCAGAAAAAAGGCCAGGGTGGTGACGAGGGCAGTCACCAACGATTCGCCAACCATGTTCTTGAGTTTGCTAGGCTGCAGGTTCAAACCGACCAGAAACAGCAGGAAAATGATGCCAAATTCCGCAATTTCGCTGAGCAGCGTCGGATCGCTGACGAAAGCGCCGCCAAAGGGCCCCAGCAGGCAACCCAGAGCAATATACGCCACCAGCATCGGCTGACGCGTGTACAGCGCAAAGGTCGCCAGTATTGCCGCGCCGGCAAAGATGAAAAAGAACGACTCGATGATGCCCGTATGCGGCATAACTTAAGCCGGCTCCTGCAACAAGGTGATCCCAGTGTACGCGTTGTGGCCCCCGGACCCAAACCGGGGAATCTCCGGGTTAGCCCCTGTCAGCGGTGATCACCCCCGATGGGTGCGTCGAAAGGCGGGTTCAGGTTGAACCACAGAGCCCTGATAGGTGTCCGTATAAGGTTTCAGCGAAGCCAGAGCAATATCCGCATCGCGTTCGTCCGGTAATTCGAAGCTGCTGAATCCGCAGCGCACCATGTAGTGCAGGATGTCTTCGTGTACAGCGCCAACAGCCCGCAGCTCACCGGTAAAGTTAAGTCGCTGACGCAGCAGCACAGCCAGCGATAAACCGCGCCCGTCATTAAACGCCGCAAAATTGATGGCAATTCTGCTCGCCTCAACATAGTTTTCTTGCGGCTCTTCGTCGCCGTCCAGGCACAGCGGCTGGCCAGGCTGCCAATCTGCGCTCGACTGCCAGGCCACCGCTTCAGCATCGGCCAGCAGTTGCCAGTCGCCGGTGGTGTTGCTAATCAGATGTGGCATATACACGCTCCTTGAAGGGCTCCATACCGATACGCTGGAAACAACTCAGAAATGACTCCTGCTGCTCGGCGTCGCCGGACAGTCGTTGCTCAAGATAGACATTGAGCACGGTATCAATCACATCGGTAACTTCTTCGCGGGCAAATGAAGGTCCCACTATCTGTCCCAGAGAAGCGGCTTGACCCGAATGACCGGAGTGGCCGCCCAACGAGATCTGATAAAACTCCTGTCCCTTTTTGTCGACGCCGAGAATGCCGATGTGTCCAACATGATGATGCCCACAAGCGTTCATGCAGCCGGAGATGTTGATGTCCAGATCACCTAGGTCATGCAAGTAGTCGTAGTTGTCGAAACGGCGCTGGATGGCCTCTGCCACAGGTATTGATTTGGCATTGGCCAGGGAGCAGTAGTCACCCCCGGGGCAACAGATCATATCAGTCAGCAGACCGACGTTGCTGTCACCCAGTCCTGCCGCGGTGGCGGCCTGCCACAGCTCCAGCAGGTTTTCCTGGGGCACGTGCGGCAGAACAAAATTCTGTTCATGGCTGATGCGTAATTCGCCAAAGCTTAACGCGTCTGCCCAATCGGCCACGGCTTCCATCTGCTCGTCGCTGACATCGCCTGGCGGAACGCCAGTTACTTTGGTAGACAAGGTCACCCCGGCGTAGCCGGATTGCTTATGAGGCGTGACGTTGTTGTGCAGCCAACGACTGAATTGTGGGTGCGCCAGGCGCTGTTCCTGCAGCAGCAATTCAGCGTCGTCCAGCTCAGCAAAAGCGGGTGGGGCAAACGCATCCACCAGGCGTTGCAGCTCGTCAGCAGGCACCGTGCTGGGACCGTCTTTGACAAAAGCCCACTCTTCGTCAGCTTTTTCGCGGAATCCCTCCGCAGTAAGCGCACGTACCAGAATCTTGATGCGAGCTTTGTACTTGTTGTCCCGTCGACCGTAGCGGTTATACACCCGCATGCAGGATTCCAGGTAAGTCAGCAGGTGTTCAATGGGCATGGCGCTGCGGATCAGTGCGCCAATGACCGGGGTGCGGCCCAGACCGCCGCCGACGATCACCTCGTATCCCGGCTCTCCGGCTGCGTCCCGAACCATCCGTAGGCCGATATCATGGGCTTTGGTGACTGCGAGATCATTCGGCGATCCGGTCACCGCGATCTTGAACT
>JBCCUW010000348.1:0-4974 GCA_039196385.1 Pseudomonadota bacterium | reverse complement strand
TCCATCTCAGGTTCATTGCGGCGCAACACCAGAAAAGCCAGGGCGACAAAGGCGAAGGCGATAGTCACGGCAAAACTGCCTGAATTGATCAGCCACACTAAAATAGTGCGGCCGAACAGGGGCGCCACGATCGATAAGCCGCCGATGACAATAATGGCAACGTAAGGCGTCTGGTAACGGGGGTGGATACGCGCAAATGCGGCAGGCAGAAAGCCGGATTCAGCCAGTGCAAAAGCTACCCTGGACGCACCCAGTATGAAGGCATTCCAGCTGGTCAGAATGCCGCCGATGCCGCCCAGCACCAGCAACGTCCCCGCCCAGTTGCGCCCGTCACCCCACAAACTGCTGGCCGCGTCTGCCGTGGCCATCTGCGCCTCAGCCAGCTCAGCGGGTGGCATGGCTCTGCTGACCGATAAAGCGATCAAAATGTACCAGGCGACCGCACAGAACACTGAGATAACCAACAGCCAGCCGATACGGTTGGCGGGCAGGTCAATTTCTTCAGCCGACTGGGGGATCACATCAAAACCTACCAGCAGAGCCGGCACCATGATCAGCACTGTCAGAATGCCGGTGACCGGCAGTTCGGGTAATGCCTGGCTGTGGCTGCTGTCGCCGTTCAGGCCAGCACCCAGAATGAGCACCAGGCCAGCGACAATAATCAGACCGGTCACGATAGATTGGACAATGGCGGCGGTGCGGATGCCCCGATAGTTGACCCAGGTAACCAGCGCTGCGCCGGTTGCGCCCACCAGCACAAAGCCGATGTCCACATCAGCCCCCAGAACGTGCCAGAGCGTGCCCATGCGAATCTGCGGAAACAGGTATTCCACTGCGGTCGGTAGCGCCACGGATTCAAACAGGCACACATTCAGGTAAGAAAACAGCAGTGCCCACGTGCAGACAAAACTCCAGTTGGGTCCCAGTGCGCGATGGGTGTAGATATGCTCTCCGCCGGCTCTCGGCATGGCGGAGGCCAGCTCGCTGTAAGTCAGGCCGATCAGTGCGATAGCCAGCCCCCCCAGGGCAAAGGCGATCAAGGTACCCAATGCGCCGGCTTCGCTTAACCACACACCGGTCATCAGCACCCAGCTCCAGCCGATCATCGCGCCAAATGACAAAGTGATTACCTCGCGATTGCGCAGCACCCGGGCGAATCTCTGGGGCATAAGAAAAGCTCCTTGCTGAATCAAAGGCCTTGCCGGCAGGCCCTAACAGCGTGTCAGCTTACTGGATTATCCCGGCAGGTTAGAGTCTAATGCCTGACTTTTTCCGCCTTGAGGTGGTGAAACCGTGCAACGCATAGAATTTAGTCATCGGCACAAACAGCTGGAGATACGTCTGACGGAGGACGGCGGTCTGGAGTTGTATCTGGACAACTGCCTGCGCAAGCGACGTGAAGTGTCCGAGCGTGAGCCGCAGTACGTTTGGACCAACGTTGAGCTTGAATGGGAAGAACATCACTATATCGAAGCGCGTTACTGGGCCAGCAGCGGGCGACTGCAGGTGACGGTGAACGGTGCACCCTTGCTGGAACAGGTAAACTGGTCAGCGGCGGTGGCCGGGTCGTCCTGATCAGGCAGAAGACTGCCAGGGGTTAACCACCACCTTGGCGTACCGCTCCGGATCGCGCAAAGCCTCAAACGTGTCGGCCACCTCGTCCAGGCCAACTTCATGGGACACCAGCCCGCTGACGTCAAATTTGCCGTCGCTGATGTGTGCCAGGCTGGCTTTGAACTCCGCCATTGAATACCCCAGTACAAACTGCACGGCCAGTTCCTTGTTGATGGCAATCAGTGGGCGAATGCTGTCGCTCTGCAGACACACGCCCACCACCACAATCCTGGTGTCTTGTGGAACCTGGGTAAACAGCTGATCCAACACGCCGGGTACCCCGACACATTCAAATACCACCACCGGGCGATTGCTCAGCTCGGTTTGCTGCAGAGGATCCTGTTGGGCTGGGTCACAAACCACATCTGCGCCCTGCTGGGCGGCGTATTGGCGACGTCCCGGAGAAAAGTCCGCAGCGACCACAGGGCCGTGACCTGCCGCTTTCAGGGCGGTAATCACCGCCAGCCCCACGGGCCCCGTACCGATCACAACAACGCCCTCGTCCCCCTGAAGATTGGCTTTATTCACCGCATGCAGCCCGACGGCCATGGGTTCGGTCAGCGCGGCTGCGCTGGCTGGTACCCCTTGGGGCACCGGTAACAGCAGGCGCTCGGAGAGCAGCATGTATTGGGCAAAGCCTCCGGGCACTTCATCGCTGTAGCCCACTGCGGTTGGCGTTTCCCTTGCCAGCATCGGCACGGAACAGACCAGTTGCCCCACCTTGAGAGTTTTGTCGGTTTGTGGTCCGTGTTCGACAATCTCCGCACAAAACTCGTGCCCCAGCACCACGGGATTGAATGTGGTGAGCTTAAAAGCGCCGCCGGCCTCGCGGCTGGTGGCGACAAAGTCGCTGGTATGTTGTGCCGCGTGCAGATCTGAACCGCAAATCCCGCACGCCTGACTGCTCACCAGTACTTCGCCTTTGCGGGGCTCCGGTGTCGGTATGTCTGCGACGCTAAGCTGACCTTTTTCCATCAAAACCGCGCGCATAGCTTCCCCTCATCAGTTGGTGCTCGATCCCTGCTACGCAGAATACGAGTATTGTGTTCGGACACAAGTGATGGACTTTGCTGGCAGATAGACCAAAATGCGCAGCAATTCCGATGAAAAAGGTAAAACAGAGATGGCGGAACAGGCAAATACAATCACAGAGTTCGATAAAGCTGAAATGCAGCGCATTCTGGATGTGCAGCGGCGGGCGTATCTCGCTGAAGGCGTGGTCAGCGACGCGACGCGGCAGGACAGGCTGGAGCGTGCCATCAACGCCATCAAAAAGAATGAAAAAATGCTGGTGGAGGCGCTGACAGCAGATTTCGGGCACCGCAGTGAGCATCAGTCGCTGTTTACCGATATCGCAGCATCGATAGGGCCGTTGCGCCATGCCCAGGCCCATCTCAGCCGGTGGCGCAAAGCGGAAAAACGTAAAGTGGGGCCGTTCCCGCTGAATCTGCTGGGCGCCAAAGCCCGGGTGGAATACCAGCCGCTGGGGGTTGTGGGTGTGATCAGTCCCTGGAATTTCCCGGTGAACCTCACCTTCACACCGTTGGCCGGTATTCTGGCGGCAGGTAACCGCTGCATGATCAAGCCGAGCGAATACACGCCGGCGACCTCAGCGGCGATGGCGGAGGCCCTTTCAGCGGAATTTGCTGAAGAGGAAATTGCGGTCATCAACGGCGGACCCCAGACCGGCGCGGACTTTGCCGGCCTGGCGTTTGACCATCTGCTGTTTACCGGGGCAACATCCATTGCCAAGCATGTGATGCGGGCCGCGTCGGAAAATCTGGTGCCTGTGACGCTGGAACTGGGTGGTAAATCTCCGGTTGTGGTCGGGCGCAGTGCAGACATGGACAAAACCGCCGATGCCATTATGGCGGGTAAAATGCTGAATGCCGGGCAGATCTGCCTGGCCCCGGACTACGTCTTCGTGCCCACCGAACGTGTGCGCGAGTTTGTTGAATCGAGCCAGAAAGCGGTGGCTAAAATGTTCCCCACGCTGCTGGACAACGCGGACTACACGTCCGTGGTGAACGAACGGCACTACGAACGTATCAACGGGTATGTGCAGGAAGCCCGGGAGCGGGGTGCCGAGGTGGTAGAAATTAATCCGGCGGATGAAGACTTCCGCCAGCAGCCCCATCACAAAATTCCGCCCACGCTGGTGATCGATCCTGACGATGATCTGGCGGTGATGCAGGACGAAATATTTGGCCCGGTAATGCCCGTCAAGTCGTACGATCAGGTTAACGACAGCATTGCGTACATCAATGATCACGCGCGCCCGCTGGGACTTTATTACTTCGGCACGGACGAAAGTGAAGAACAACAGGTGCTCAGCCACACTACGTCGGGTGGCGTTACGGTTAATGATGTGGTGATGCACGTGGCCCAGGAAGATCTGCCGTTTGGTGGTGTGGGACCGTCCGGAATGGGCAGCTACCACGGCTTCGACGGCTTTAAGACCTTCAGCCATGCCAAGGCAATTTTCAAACAATCCAAGATCAACATTGCGGAAATGGCCGGTCTGCGACCACCTTATGGTGAGAAAATGCTGAAGGCCGTGCGGCAGCAGATCAAGTAAGGTTCTATGAACGACCTGTCCGATAACGCGCAAGCTGAGGCCGCGCAGGCCAATGCTCTGGTTGAGCAATTTGCAAGCCAGGGTTTTGTGCTGCTGCGCAGCGTGCTGGATGCAGCGCACTGCGAGGCGCTGCGGTTATTCATCCAACAATCGCTGCAGCCGCTGGTAGGCCCTGCCGAGTTTGAAGCGGATGTGGGTTATCCCGGGGCGCCGGCTGATCGTCGCGCAGCGGGCGGACAGACACCCAGAAGACTGCTTCATGCTTACGCGCGCTCAGACCTGTTGCGGGATACGGCAACGCATCCGCGACTGGCCCGGGTATTGAGGCTGTTGCTGGCGGATGACGACGTGCTGATGTCGCAGTGTCATCACAATTGTGTGATGACTAAACACCCGGGCTACAGCAGTGCCACCTTGTGGCATCAGGATATACGCTACTGGTCTTACGACAAACCGGAACTGGTGTCAGCCTGGTTTGCGCTGGGATCTGAAACCCGCAAAAACGGGGCGCTACGGGTAATACCCGGCAGCCACAAGTTGCATCTGGACCGTGGTCGGTTGGACCGCGATCTGTTCCTGCGACCTGAGCTGGATGTTAACCGGGATCTGATTCATCAGGCGCAAACGGTTGAATTGGAGGCGGGCGACGTGCTGCTGTTTCATTGCCAGCTGTTTCATGCGGCGGGTAAAAATTTGTCGGAACACGTGAAACTGTCACCGGTATTCACCTACCATAAAAGTGACAATCACCCCATTCCGGGCACCCGCTCTGCCAGGTTCCC
>JBCCUW010000347.1:0-4983 GCA_039196385.1 Pseudomonadota bacterium | reverse complement strand
GTTAAAGTAATGGCGCCTGCGTTTTTTGCCCACCAGGATACGCAATCACCATTCCGCTACGCGACCGGTGCCGTGGTGGTGAATCTTCTCGGCAGTCTGTTGACGTTCCGCTGGTTCGGACATGTTGGGTTGGCCCTGGCGACAGCACTGTCAGCCTGGACGCATGTCCTGCTGCTCTATCTGGGCTTACGCCGGCACGGCTACTATGTCATAACTGCATCCTTGTGGCGTCTGCTCTGGCCGTCGCTGGTGGCGAGCAGTCTGCTGGGTGCGGCCATCGCTTACTGGGCGGTACCGGTTAATTGGCTGGTCATGCCTGCGGCTTCTCGATTTGCCGGTGTGCTGGTGGTGAGCACAGCGGGACTTGGCCTGTATCTGGCCGCCCTGTGGGTCTGCGGCGTACGCCCCCGGCAGCTGGTGCACCGCGTGTAAATGCGGCATTTTGCGGCTGGGCCGGTATACTGCACAGATGGAATTGATCAACGGCGTACACAATCTGAGTGCGGCACATCGCGGGAATGTTGTCACCATCGGCAACTTCGACGGCGTGCACCGCGGCCATCAGGTCCTGTTGCAGAATCTGTGCGCCAAAGCCGCAGAGCTGAACGTACCCAGCCTCCTGGTCACCTTTGAACCACAGCCGCGCGAGTATTTTGCCGGTGCCCAGGTGCCGCCGCGTTTAACCCGTCTGCGCGAAAAAGTTGTCCTGTTGCGGGAGACTGGTCTAGACCGGCTCTTGTTATTGCCGTTTAACGAAAGAACGGCGCGCACGCCACCACGTTGGGTAACCCACGATCTGTTTCATGAGTTGCTGGGTGCACAATTTGTTCTGGTGGGTGATGATTTTCGCTTTGGTCGTGGTCGCGAAGGCGATTTTGAGGCCATCAAAAAGGCCGGCGACCAGCTGGGTTATGGGGTTGAGCATCTGGGCACCCTGTCGCACGCAGAAGAACGAATCAGCAGCACCCGCATCCGACAGGCTCTGGCAGACGGCGACTTTGCGCTGGCGACGCATCTGTTGGGGCAGGAGTACTTCATCATGGGTCGGGTGGTCTATGGTCGCCAGCTGGGCCGACAACTGGGCGTACCCACGGCCAATATCCGTCTGCAACGTTACAAGGCGGCACTGGAAGGTGTTTACTGTGTTGAAGTTGAAGGGATTGGACAATCATCTTATACCGGCATCGCCAATATTGGAGTGCGGCCAACGGTTGACGGGAAAGAACCTTTGCTGGAGGTTCATGTGTTCGACTACAGTGGCAATCTTTATGGGCAGTTGCTCACCATTCGCTTCAAAAAGAAACTGCGCGATGAGCAGGCGTTTGCCTCCATAGACGCGCTTAAAGCTCAGATAGATCTCGATATTGCTGAAGCCCGGCATTGGTTTGACGTGCGCGCGAATGGCGATTAATCCCTACCTGTGGCGCTGGCTGAGTGTCGCGCTGATCTTTTTTGCGCTGGATCAAATCACCAAGTACTGGGTGGTTAGCAGTCTTGATTACCAGCAACAGATTCAGGTCCTGCCGTTTTTCTCCTGGGTGCTGTGGCATAACGAGGGTGCTGCGTTTTCGTTCCTTGCGGGTGCAGGTGGCTGGCAGCGCTGGTTTTTCATCACCCTGGCCGTGGGCTTTTCGGCCTACCTGATTTTCGAATTATCTCGTCTTGCGAAAGAAGACAGAGCGATGGGCTGGGTTTTCAGCCTGATCCTTGGCGGCGCGCTGGGTAACCTGTTGGACCGCGTGCTGCATGGATACGTGGTAGATTTTATTTTGTTTCACTACCAGCAGTACTACTTTCCGGCCTTTAATATTGCAGATGCCTCGCTGTTCTGTGGTGCTGCGCTCTGGATTCTGCTGATGTTTCGTGAACGTCGACAGATGCGCGCCGGGGCGTCGGCGATTGCAGATAAACAGGAGCGTTAGATGGGCGCCGACTTGATTGGCAGCAGTGCAGATGGACCCCGTATTCAACCGGGTAGCCGGGTTACCCTGCATTTTTCTCTCATTCTGCCCGATGGGCAGGAAATTGACAGCACCCGCAATGGAAAACCCGCCAGCTTTACCATGGGTGATGGTAGCCTCTTACCGGGATTCGAAGACGTACTCCTTGGCAAGCAGGCAGGATTTGCTGAACAGATTCTGCTACCTCCTGCAGATGCCTTTGGTGAACACAATCCGGCCAACGTACAACTGATCGACCGACAACGTTTTGCTGCCATGTTGAATACCAGTCAAGAGGCTGCGGGACTCGGCGTGGATGCCGTTCAGGCGGATCAACCTGCGGTAGCGGATACGCAGGCCGACAGCCAAACCCTGGAACCGGGTTTGGTGGTATCGTTTCAAGCGCCGGATGGTGAACTGCCCGGCGTGGTGGTTGCCGTGTACGACAAAACGGTTAAGGTGGACTTCAATCATCCGCTGAGTGGCAAGGACATTGTCTTTGATGTGGCCATCACGAAAGTAGAAGACCCGGACGACTGATAGAATCTGACACCGTTTCTAACAGGTTCAAACCCACTTCAGGCACAGGTTAACGGCTGACGCCGGCTGTCTTCGTCAATGCCGTCACCGTTCCGGTCTGAACTCACATAGGTGCGACCCGCATAGTTTAATATGATTTGTTTGGCATGCCGTGGGTTGTTGTCTCTCGGGCAGAACAAGAAATGGCCGTTCTGCCAGTCGGTCATCCCGGTGGCGGTAAACTTCAAATAGCTGCGGTTGCGGAAAGCGCGCCATATTACCTTTACCCGACGCAGGCCATGATGGCGAGCAAGCACCTGATCGGCCTCATCAATGCGCAGGTTGTGGTTGCCATCAGTAAAAACCACTGTGCCGTTGTGCCATTCATTGCGGCCAGCACAGCGCTGACTGAAAGGCAGGGCGGGGCACATGATGACGGTTGTGCCTTGCAGAATAGCGGTATGCCGTGCCACTGCGATCAGAGAAATAAACTGATGCACATCTGCCCGCAACTGGCGCTGCTGGACCCAGCCGGGCAGCGTGGTGAGCGCCAGACTGAGTAATGTTGTGATAATCAATATACCGGCGAGCAGTTCTATTAAGGTAAACGCAGAGATTCTGGACATGTGACCAGCATCGTGCCGCCAGGCGTTTTGGTCTGCGGGCGATCAGCGCGTCAACCTGTGCGCTATTCCATCTCCAGCTTTTTCAGTTTGTAGCGCAAGGCTCTGAACGTGATGCCCAGTTCTTTTGCAGCAGCGGTTTTATTCCAGCGGGTATTGTCCAGAGCTCTGGTGATCAATTGTCGCTCGATGTTTTCAAGGAAGTCCTCCAGGCTGGCACCCGGCGGTAGCTCCAAGGGAACGGCATCGTCACTGATTTTGTCTTCCGCGGTGGGCGCTGGTAGCGGCTCAGCTTCCGCTGGCTGGGTGGGTTCCTGGATGCCCGCCGCTGATTCGCTGTGCGCTTGATTGCCCTGGCTGAGTTGCAGATCAGCCACGGTGACCAGGTTGTTTTCGCACAGGGTGAACGCGCGTTCCAGAATATTTTCCAGTTCGCGCACGTTACCCGGGAAAGTGTGCACTTCCAGGGCTTGCATAGCTGCAGGGTCAAGGCTGGGTGCGGTACCACCGTATTCTTTCGCCAGTCGGGCCAGAGCGCTATCAATCAGAGCGGCCAGATCATCCGCATGATCGCGCAGCGCAGGCATGCGCAGTTCGATCACGTTCAGCCGGTAGTACAGATCCTGACGGAAACGATCTGCTGCAACTTCGGCGACGAGGTCTTTGTGGGTTGCGCTGAGAATGCGGACATCCGTGACGTCCTCGCTGTGCGACCCTACCGGCCGCACGGCTTTTTCCTGGATGGCGCGCAACAGCTTAACTTGCATGGAGAGAGGCAGGTCTGCCACTTCGTCGAGGAACAAGGTGCCGCCACTGGCGGCCTGAAACAGTCCCTGTTTGTCACTCACGGCACCAGTGAAACTACCTTTTACGTGCCCGAAGAATTCACTTTCCATCAATTCTGAAGGAATGGCGCCACAGTTGACCGGTACAAAGGGACCCTTTTGCCGCGGACCTTGCGCGTGGATGAGGCGCGCAGCCACTTCTTTGCCGGAGCCGGACTCACCGCTGATGTAAATAGGTGCAAGCGAGCGGGACAGCTTCTTGATCTGACTGCGCAGCTGCACCATCGTGTCGGAGTCACCCAGTAGCTGTGGGCCGCTGGGTTCCTGCGCTTCGGGGTGTTGGTCCAGGTCCGCCATCTTCAGCGCACCGTCAACAAGACTGCGGAGTTGATCAAGATCAATCGGTTTCTGGAGAAAATCAAACGCACCTGCTTTCAGCGCTGCAATGGCAGTATCCATGGAGCCGAATGCGGTGATCATCGCCACAGGCAGGTGGGGATACTGTTGATTGATATGTTCCACCAGTTCCAGACCGTTACCGTCGGGTAGGTGCATATCTGTCAGGCACAAATCAAATGAGTCCTGTTCCAGCAGCGCATAAGCCTGTTGCAGATCAGCGGCTGCCACAGTCGCCAGTTTCATTCTTCCCAGGGTGATTTCCAGCAGCTCGCGAATATCCGGCTCATCGTCGACGATCAGGGTGCGCTTGGTGCTCATGTGTAACTGTCGTTGATCGGTTGGTTTTGCATAATGCGCTGATTATGAAGTAATTCGATCCGGGTGGGCGAACAAAATTCTGAAAACACTGCCTTTGTTCACGCTGCCTTCGTGTTGTGTTTCGCTTTGTGGCTGAGGGAAATAGCTGAGTTGAGCCTGGTTGGCCTCACACAACTCTCGGGAGATATATAAACCCAATCCGGTGCCTTTGATGGCCGTCGTGGTAAACGGTTGAAATAGTTTCTCGGCCAGATCCGGGTCAACACCGGCGCCAAAATCGACAATATTTAGAAACGGTCGGTCGGCGGATTTATCCACTCCGGCTATCAGTTCAACGCGCGGTCCGTTGCCGTTTTCTGCTGAATAGCGAATGCCATTTTCGACCAGGTTGGTCAGAGC
>JBCCUW010000346.1:0-5023 GCA_039196385.1 Pseudomonadota bacterium | reverse complement strand
GGCGCGCCTGACTACATTGCTCAGGCGGTGTTGATTGCCAAAGAGTTTCCCGGTACCCCAGTGAAACTGCTCTGGACGCGCGAAGAAGACATGCTTCAGGGTTTCTTCCACCCCATTACCAAGGCGCGGGTGGTCGGTGGCTTGAACGCGGATGGTGACCTGGAATCTCTGCACCTGCGGATTTCCGGTCAATCCATTCTTGCTGGCATTCTGCCGCACGCGCTGCGCGATGGGGTAGATTTTGCCACCTTCCAGGCGCTGCTGCCTGACGGTGATCATTCAATCAGCTACGCGGTGCCTAATCTGCTGGTGGACCACGCTATGCGTAACACGCATATTCGACCTGGCTTCTGGCGTGGTGTGAACGTGAATCCCAACGCCATTTACATGGAGTGTTTCCTGGATGAAGCCGCCCATGCGACCGGACAGGACCCACTGGCGTTCAGACGCAAGCTCATGCAGGACAATCCGCTGGGCTGGGCGGTGCTTTCGGCGGCGGCGGAACGGGCCGGCTGGCAGGACCGTGAAGCGAACGGCAAACACATGGGTCTGGCGGTTTGTCATGCGTTCGGTAGTTATGTGGCCGCGTGTGCGGAAGTTTCAGTGAATGAGGCGGGCGCTATCAAAATTGATCGCATTGTGGCCGCCACTGATCCGGGTTACTGCGTGAATCCGCAGCAAACCGAAATGCAGGTAGAAGGCAGTTTTGTCTACGGATTAAGCGCTCTACTTTATGGTGAGTGCACGGTGACGGACGGCAAAATCGATCAGGAGAATTTCCACACGTACCCCAGCCTGCGCATAGCCCAGATGCCTGAGGTGGAAACTATTGTCATGCCCTCGGGTGGTTTCTGGGGCGGGGTGGGCGAACCGACCATTGCAGTCGCGGCACCTGCGGTGTTGAACGCAATATTCGCAGCGACAGGCAAACGACTGCGCAATGTACCCATTAAACACAGTGACGTTACGCTGGCATGAAGCGGCTGCGCAGCATGATGTGGGTAAGCGCGGTAGCGTTTGCCAACATCACGTATGCGGACGATGGTGACAAGTTGCTGATTGTGCCCTGTACCGGCTGCCATTCGCCGGTGGCGACGCTGCCGCCGGTATTTGGGCGTCCTGCGGCGGAGCTTCAAGCAACCATGCAGGCGATGAAATCCGGCGCGCAACCCTCGACGCTGATGATGCGTTTGTTACGTGGGTACACTGACGAAGACATCACCAGGCTTGCGCGTATTCTCGCCAGCATGCCCGGTGCTGCGCAATGATCAACAGGCGCCGCCTGCTGACTCAACTAAGTCTAACCGGCCTGGTGCCGTTAGCCGGTTGTGCAACGCTGGGTGAACAACGCGCGCGGGTGGTGGTGATCGGCGGCGGGTTTGGTGGGGCCACCATGGCACGTTCGCTCAAACTGGCGGCCCCCCAACTGCGCGTTACGCTGATCGAGCCGAGGCAGGTCTATACTGCCTGCCCCTTCAGCAACCTGGTGATTGGCGCCAACCGTCCGCTCTCGGCACAGCAGTTTGGTTTTGCGGGCGTAGCGGCGGCGGGCGTAGAAGTTAAACATGACACGGCAGTGGGCGTAGATGCGGTGGCGCGGACAGTCACTCTAGCGTCGGCTACCCGCATTGCTTACGACAAGCTGGTGCTTGCGCCCGGGATTGAACTGGATTTTACCGCGATACCGGGTTACGACCGGGAGGCGAGCAGGCTCGCGCCCCACGCCTGGCAGGCAGGTGAACAAACAGTATTGCTCAGAGACCAGCTTCGCGCGATGCCCGCAGGCGGCACATTTGTGATGCTCGTGCCCGACAGTCCTTATCGGTGTCCGCCAGGCCCTTATGAACGGGCCAGCCTGGTGGCGCACTATCTGCACCACCACAACCCGGCTGCCAAGGTGCTGATTCTTGACAACAAAGACGCATTTTCCAAACAGGCGTTGTTTCAGCAGGGCTGGCAGAGCCAGTACGGCGATCTGATTGAATGGCAGGGTGTGGCGGATGGTGCCGCGGTGTCTGAGGTGGATGTGCGTAACAAAGTGATACACACGGATTTTGATAGTGTGCAATACGATGTTGCCAACGTTATTCCGCCTCAACGTGCAGGACGCATTGCCCGTATGGCTGGCGCCACGGATGCCAGTGGTTGGTGTCCAATTGATCCCGCCACGTTTGCGTCAACGCTGTTGAATGATACGTATGTTCTGGGTGATGCCGCGATCGCTAACGCCATGCCAAAATCTGCTTTTGCCGCTAACGCACAAGCTAAATATTGTGCCGTGCAAGTGCTCCGCGCGCTAAGGGACCTGCCGCCGCTCAGCAGCACGCTGGCCAACACCTGCTACAGCCTGGTCAGCCCCCAATACGCAATTTCCATTGCCGGTGTTTATCAGGCGGATGAGACGAGCTGGCGTCCGGTTCCCGGCGCAGGGGGCACCAGTCCGCTGACAGCTGACCCCGCTGTACGGTTGCAGGAAGCAAACTATGCAGACAGCTGGTTCAGTGTGGTAACCAATGAGGTCTACGGCTGATGGCGCTAAAGATCTGGGCCAGCCTGGCATTGTTGTGTGTCTGCCACTCTGTTCTGGTCGAAGCGGTTCTGGCCGAGGTAGGCGATCCGGTGCGTGGCCAGGCCGTGTTTCTTGATCGTGATCTTGGGCATTGTGTGTTGTGCCACCAGGTGAGCAGCCTCGGCGTACCCTTTCAGGGTAATATTGGCCCAGACCTGTCGAATGTAGGACAACGTCTTTCGCGTAAAGACTTATGGGACAAAATAGCAGACCCGACCGTGAGTAATTCGGAATCTACCATGCCGGCGTATCACAGAACATCAGACCTGCGTCAGGTACAACCCGAGTACCTTGGTAAACCCATCTTGAGCCAGGCTGAATTGAATGATCTGGTTGCTTACCTGCAAACCCTGCGAGATGCACCATGAAGCGGCGCCTATTCTTGCAAGGTGCTGCAGCGTCTATGCTAATCGTTACGTTACCTGTGCGCGCTAATCCCACGCACGATGCGAAATTTGAAGCCTGGCTGTCGGGACATTTCAGGGATATGCCGCGCGCGAGCGAAGGTGTCACGGTAGACCTGCCAGCGCTGGCAGAGAACGGTAATTCAGTACCGCTCACCGTGTCCGCTGACAGCCCGATGCAGGCGCAGGACTTCATTCGCACCATCGACATTTACGCGCCGCAAAATCCAATGCCGCACCTGGGCAGGTTTCATTTCAGTCCAAGTTCCGGAGTCGCCAGGGTTAATACGCGCATCCGTTTGGGGGGCGACCAGACGGTGCGTGTGGTTGCGCGCGCCAGTACTGACCGCCTGCTGCTTGGGGGTGCTGACATTGTGGTGACCGAAGCGGCTTGTCTGGATTTCCTGTTTTAGGTGGCAACAATGGCTAAAGCACGGATCAATATTCCCAGAAACGTCACCGCCGGAGACGTGATAGAGATCAAGACGCTTATTACCCATCCTATGGAGACCGGGTTTCGGGTGGATAGTCTTGGCGTAAGAATTCCGCGCAACATTCTGACGCACTTCAGCGTGACATTTGCTGACCAGGTGGTTTTCGAGGCGGAACTGCAACCCGGCATTGCCGCCAACCCATATATCAGTTTTCACCTGAAGGCCGAGCGCGGCGGCACCTTAACCTTCACCTGGCGCGGCCAGAACGATTTCAGCGTAACCGAGACCCGTGAGTTGGCGGTTGCGTCCTAGCATTGTGGCGTCAGTTGTCCTGGCGCTGCTTGTGTGTGCAGGCGGCTGTGATCGCCCGGGGGCAAGCATCAACGTGCAACGCACCCTTACGGAAGTGCAATCAGGGTACGCCTATCAAGCGCCGGAGACTCAGTCGCTGCAGGATGATGATTTTGGCAATCCGGGGCTGCTCTGGGTCGATAAGGGGATTGCCCTGTGGGAGGTGCATTGTGCCAGTTGCCATGAGGGCCTGGACCACATGACAGACGTTGCCACCCGCTATCCGCGTTTTGACCCGGCGTTGAATCGGGTCATTAACCTCACTCAGCGTATCGACCACTGCCGCACCGAGCATGTTGGGCTGCCTGCGGTGGACTACGAGTCAGAAGAACTGCTGGCGCTGACGGTAGCGCTTACGCATCTGGCTGACGGACAGCCTTATGCGGTGGATATCAGTGGCAACAACGCAGCTGCGTTCGAGCGTGGGCGGGCCTACTATTATACCCGCCGCGGACAGATGAACCTGGCCTGCCACCATTGCCATGAGGTGAACGCGGGTAAAAAGCTGCGTGGCGAGACACTGAGCCAGGGGCACAGCAATGGTTATCCTACCTACCGCTTGCAGTGGCAAACATTAGGCTCTTTGCAGCGGCGCTTGCGGTTCTGCAACGCGGCCATGCGTGCTGAGCCTTTTGCTTATGGTGCGCAGGCGTATGTTGATCTGGAGCTTTTCTTGGCTTGGCGTGCGGACGATCTGGCCCTGGAATCGCCGGCCGTGCGTCGCTAAAACCAGCTTATAGTCGAACGTTCACAACGATTCCAGCCGTTAGTGGCTCTTCCGCCAGGCCAAGGTTCGGTCCGGAAAAACGCCCTGTTGCCTAATACTTGTCAAACAGATTTCTGGCGTAGATAAGCCTTGTCCGTGAAGCTGGCGTCAACGGAGAGAAACCAGCCGCAAACGCGCCCGCTTCTTAAAACTCATACTGAACGTATGCACCAACCGCGATTGGCTCACCGGTTCGAATAAATACGTTGTTGGGGTCTGTGCCAAGGCGCCAGGTAATATAGTCGTCGTCGAGCAGGTTGCGGCCATAAATCGCCAACGTCAGATGATCAAATTCATAGGTGACTTGCGCGTTCAGGAGAAAACGATCATCAGACTCGTTTTCGGGCTGGTTGCCGGCGTTCCAGTTGCTTGAATCGGTATAGCTTGCATCAAGTGCAACGCGCAATCTGTCGGTGACCGCGTAGTCAATGCCGATTGCGCCGGTCCATTCAGGAGAGTATGGGAATCGATTGCCGGAAAAGTTCCCACCACCCAGCGC
>JBCCUW010000345.1:0-5035 GCA_039196385.1 Pseudomonadota bacterium | reverse complement strand
TGCGGGTGGTGTTGAATTGGCGCTGGCCATGCGCAGCGTGCTGCCGGCTGGTGTGCAGCTCTATGTTGTAGGGCGACACCTGCTGCCCGGGCATAACCTGCGCGTGAGATGCAAAGTAGAGCGCGTGCTGCAGGAGCGCCAGATCATCTGGTGCGAGGAGTCTGTGATGCCAGATGCGGAGGGAGGCATACGGCTGGCAGATGGTTTGACGTTTACCGCTGCGCGTACATTGTGGGCAACTGACGTCCAAGCGCCGGATTGGCTGGCTGCCTCACCTCTGGCTGTGGACGAAGCAGGCTTTGTTAAGGTCAATCAGCATCTGCAGAGTATCTCTCACGCCAACATTTTTGCTGCGGGTGATGCTGCGCATCTGGTCGGTCAGGAACGCGCTAAATCAGGTGTGTACGCAGTGCGGGCCGGGCCTTATCTGGCAGACAACCTGCGCCGCAGCCTCACTGCGCAGCCGTTGCGTATCTTTCGAGCTCAGAAACAACATCTTGCCTTGATTGGTACCGGTGATGGCCGCGCTATTGCCAGCCGCGGTGAAATGGCGTTGTCAGGGCGCTGGCTGTGGCGATGGAAAGACTATATTGACCGAACATTTATGAATAAATTCAATAAGTTGCCAAAAATGTCTGAGGCAACTTATGATATATCGAATGCGCTGCGGGACGACTTACCGGAAGCGGTGATGCGCTGTGGTGGTTGTGGCGCCAAACTCGCGGCAGACCCCTTGAAAAGAGTGCTGCAGCGTTTGCCCAGCCAGGCTTCTGCGCAAGTGACTCTGGGGATTGGTGATGATGCGGCGGAGGTGCTGAACAGGGGTCCGTCCACCCTGCTTACGGTGGATGGTTTCCGCGCAATGCTGGACGATCCTTATCTGTTTGGCCGCATTGCAGCGCACCACAGTCTGAACGACATATTTGCCATGGGTGCCCAGGGAACTGCGGCGTTGGCGCTGGTGACCGTGCCTTTGATGGCGGAAGCCATGATGGAAGAGGATCTTTTTCAGATGCTCAGTGGCGCCACCGCGGTGCTCAATGCGCACAACGTGCCCCTGGTCGGTGGTCATTCGGCTGAGGGGGCCGAGCTGAGTATCGGGCTTACCATCACCGGCGCACCGCATCAGCAGGGCGCTGCGCTCAGCAAAACCGGGGCGCAACCTGGTGACGTGCTGGTGCTCACCAAACCGCTGGGCACCGGCGTGGTGCTGGCGGGAGCCATGCAAGGTTTAGCGGCCCCCGACAGCATGGCGCAAGTGATTGCGGGCATGGATTTCAGTAACCAGCCGGCTATGCAGGTACTGTTGCAACATCAGGCCAGGGCGCTCACCGACGTCACCGGTTTTGGCCTGGCCGGACACCTTGGCGAGATGCTGCGGGGTGCGGGCGTTGGCGTTGATCTCGACCTGGCCGCCGTGCCCATGTATCCGGGCGCTATCGACCTGCTGGCCAATTCACCCAGCTCTCTGCAGCAAGCCAATGAGCTGGCGCTGCAGGATTATGTGCTGGCAGGCGGTTTGCGACCGGATAATGCCAGGTTGCGCCTGTTGGCAGATCCGCAGACTTCCGGTGGCCTGCTTGCTGCAGTGCCGGCTGCGCAGCTCGCTGCGTGTTTGCAAGCCCTGCAATCCGTGTGCGTCGCTGCGACGGCTATTGGTGAAATTACAGCCGCGGATTGGCAGATCAGATGAACCCGGCAACACTGGTGTTAGTGACAGATCCAATGTGTAGTTGGTGCTGGGGTATGGCTGCTGAATTTGAGCGGGCCCGCGCCCAGCTTGCTGATGAAATTGAGTTTGATCTATTGCTGGGTGGCATTAATACCCACGGCACTCAACCCATCGGCGACTACGGCCGACGCTATCTGCTGCGCCTTTGGCGCGAGGTGGAAGAAACCACCGGGCAGAAGTTCGCTTATCGATTTCCTGATGAGTACGTGCACAACTCCACCTTACCTTGTGTAGCGATAGAAGCCGTGCGAATGCTGTCAGGAGAGGTGCCGTTTGACTATTTGCATAAGTTGCAGACGCAGTTCTTTCTGTATGCCCGGGACCTCAATGATCGGGGTTTGTTGTTGGATATGGCTGCACAAAGCGGGGTGCCTGCGACAGACCTGGAGCCCTTACTGGACGATAGTGCGTTGCTTGAACGGGTGCGTTTTCAATTCAACCATGCCGGTAGCTTTGGTACCCAGGCGCTGCCCAGTCTGCTGTGGCAGGCGCACCCTACTGCAGAACTGCAGTTGTTTGCGGGTGGGTATGTGGACGCGCAGATGCTGGTTGAACTGGTACGTAATCACCCCACCATGCGGTAAGCCCGATATTGTCCGGTCAGAAGAAATCAGCCAGCGCGGGGCGGAAGCGATCCATATCAACCAGAAACGAGTCATGGCCTTGAATGGAGGCCATGCGTTTGAAGGTGACGTTGGGTACATGCTCCTGCAATGCCATTGCCAGTTCTTCCTGCTGGTGGACCGGGAATAGGAAGTCTGACTCAACCCCGATAATCATGGCGGCGTCCAGTTGCAGCTGGCTGCAGCTGGCGGTCAGCGAACCGCCGTGATCCGTGGCGTCAAACAGATCCATGGCCCGGGACAGGTAGAGATAACAATTCGCGTCAAAGCTACCGATAAAGCGATTGGCATGGCTTTCCAGATAAGATTCCACTTCAAAGTCGATGCCAAAACCGCTTTCGTCCGCAATGCTGTCGGTGGCCCGCTCACGACCGAAACGCTCCGCCCACTCCGCGGCAGAGCGGTACGTGATCATGCCGAGTTTACGGGCCAGGCGCATGCCGGTGATGGGACCGTGTGAAGCAAAATCGTAGTTACCCTGTTGCCAGGCATCGTCCTTGCGAATGATCTCTCGCTGCAGCGAGCGCAAAGCGATGGAAAAAGGCAGGCTGCGGGCCGCCGAAGAAATAGACACCAGACGGCGCGTGCGGGTGGGATGCAGCAGGGCAAAAGCCAGTGCTGTCATGCCCCCCATGGAGGAACCCAACACGGTGTGCAGCTCTGTGATGTCGTGATGGTCCAGAACGTGGGAGGCTGCGGTGGCAATATCTTCCACCGTCAGCACGGGAAAGCTTAGCCGGTAGTGCTCGCCGGTATCCGGGTTGATGCTGGCCGGACCGGTCGAGCCAAAGCAGCTGCCCAGAGAGTTGACGCAAATAACAAAGTAGCGGTCGGTGTCTATGGGTTTGCCTGGCCCCAGCATATCTTCCCACCAACCTGCAGACGGGTCCTGTTCCGACGACGCTGCGTGTGCAGATGGCGACAGTCCGGTAAAAATTAACACCGCGTTATCTTTGCCGGAATTCAGCGCGCCCCAGGTTTCGTAAGCGAATGTTGGTTGATTGATGGTGCCGCGTTTCATGTGAAACGTTCCGGCGAGCGTTACGGATTTAACTGCGCTCACATATGGTCCTAATCTGCACAAGAGAAAATTTGCCGGCCACCTTACGGCTTTCGGCGATAACACGCCAGCACCCGACGCGCATGATACGGACACGCAATATGACGCGAATGGTTGCATGAAGCAACTACGTCCTCCTAAAATGGTGCACAAGATGATTCTGAATTTATGGTGATGGTTTTGGAGGAATGCAAATGAGCGACAAAGAAAGCAACCCAGTAGACGCTGATCTCGGTTCGGTAACAACAAGCATGCATGGTTCTGTCATGCAGATACTGGTAGATCGACAGAGCAAAATGAATGGCTTTACCCCAGAGATGTTTGATCAGCTGGCGGATGCCATGACAGCGCTGGAGAGCACCCCCGATGCGTGGGTAGGGGTGCTTTGTTTTGCTGGCCCCCACACCACTGCAGGTCTCGATTTGCCTCGCTTTGCCGGGTCCATGCGTGATGGCTCGCGGGATCAGCAGGTGGATGATCGGGTTGATGCATTTGCCTTGCGACGGCGCTGCACCAAGCCGGTGCTGATGGCTGTGCAGGGTGTGTGTTACACCATTGGTATCGAGATGATGCTGGGGGTTGATATTGTAGTCGCCGCTGCAGACACCCGCTTCTGTCAGATGGAGCCGCGCCGTGGCCTGGCAGTATTTGGCGGTGCACACGTTCGCTATGTTCAGAGGGCCGGGTGGGGTAACGCTATGTATCACTTATTACGCGCAGACGAATTTGATGCCCAGCGGGCACTGCAATTGGGCTTTGTGCAGGAAGTGGTGACCCCTGGAGAACAGTTGCCTCGCGCCATGCAACTGGCGGAAGAGATCTGTGCCAACGCGCCACTGGCGGTCCGCGAGATCAAGCGCGGAGCGTCGGTCTTCTTGCGCGATGGAGAGGCTGCAGGATTTGCGGAAATTCCGGCCATGCGCGCCAACACCGCCAATACCGAAGACTTTGCGGAAGGCATCGCATCGTTTCGTGAAAAACGCGCACCAGAGTTTAAGGGCCGCTAAGTAGGATTGTCGCAAACAAGAGCCAACTGCATCACAGACACGTACCTGATAGGATCAACACAGCTCTAGGGAGGTATATAGAATGCGTAAGCTCTTGATTGTGTTGGCGGTTATCTGTCTGGTGCCGTTGAGTTTTGTACTTGCAGTGTTGGTGCATCACAATGTTGTAGATACGTCCGATTACAACTACAACCATTTTGCGGCCAGTCAGTATCACCATGGGACGTTTTCCGGCCCTCAAGTCGGCGAACCTGCCATCGACTTTGCGCTGTATGATACGGATGGCAATCGGCATGCGCTGTCTGACTATCGCGGGCAGTATGTCGTCATCGAAACCGGCAGCCTGACCTGCCCACAATACATCTCCCGCATTGAACCCATGACCTCTTTGCAAGCTGCACATCCGGAGGTGACCTTCTTGACCCTGTATGTGCGCGAAGCGCATCCCGGCTCCAAGATTGCCAGGCACGAACGTTACGAAGACAAAACAGCGCTGGCCAGCCGGGTGCAGTTGGAAGAACCGGAAACCCGCACCATTCTCGTGGATGAACTGGCTGGCCCGGTGCATCAGTCGTACGGGGCCTGGCCCAACATGGTCTACATCATAGATCCT
>JBCCUW010000344.1:0-5043 GCA_039196385.1 Pseudomonadota bacterium | reverse complement strand
GTCAGGAACACCATCCAGATCGCGGCGGTGATCCGGAAACATTCCAGTACTGGAAAGAAAAGCTGGACCGCCTGAAGCGTCGCGTCCGTAACCACTAGAACCACCCCTCTTCTTCGTCCGCTATCGCGCGCGTCAGCCTCCGGCTGCAGGCAGCCCTGCATGTTTCAGGCCTTGCCTCGCATACCCGCGAGGTGCGCGGAGACACTCAAGCCTGCTAAGATCTGGGCCATGCGCTTTTTAGGTAGCGTAATCAGGATAGAGGGGGATCAACATGGACAACCGTCTGTACACACATCAGCAGCGCCTGCAGGTTCAGCTGTGGCTGCTGGCCGCGCTGCTCTGCGTGGCAGCTCTTTTGACGCCGCTCAGGAGTCAGGCTGACACGCTGCTGGACCAGGTTGAACATCAGTATGCTGATAACAATGGCGTGAAAATACACTACGTCACAGTGGGCAGCGGCCCCCTGGTGGTGATGATTCATGGTTTTCCCGACTACTGGTACAGCTGGCGCGACCAGATCAAAGCACTGCAGAAAGACTATCAGGTTATTGCCATGGATCAGCGCGGTTACAACCGCAGTGGCCAGCCGGATGGCGTCGAAAACTACAGCATGGACAAACTGATCGGCGACGTGGCTGCCGTTATCCGCCATACAGGACACTCGTCAGCGACCATTGTGGGGCATGACTGGGGCGGTGCTGTTGCCTGGCAATTCGCCTTCAATCTGCCACAGATGACCGAGCGACTGGTGGTGATGAATCTGCCGCATCCCGCAGGCATGATGCGCGAACTCACCACCAATCAGGAACAGCGCGCCAACAGCGACTACGTGCGTGTTTTTCAGGAAGGTGATCCGGCTGACCCGGATATTCTTTTCGGTGGGCCGATGACCGCAGAAAACCTGGCCAACTGGGTCACCGACCCTGAGGCAAGAAAACACTATGTTGCGGCTTTTGCGCGGTCTGACTTCGCCGGCATGCTGAACTATTACAAAGCCAACTATCCCCGCCCGCCGGCACCCGGCACACCGGTACCGGAAACACCACGCCTGGCTATGCCGGTGCTGATGTTTCATGGCCTTGAAGACCGGGCCCTGCACTCCGACGGTTTGAATAATACCTGGGATTGGATCGACGCGGACCTGACCATTGTCACTGCACCCGGCGCCGGACACTTTGTCCAGCAGGATGCCAGCGCGCTGGTGAGCAACACGCTGTTCTGGTGGTTGCAAGCACGGGATTAGCGACGCAGTCTGCTGCGCCTTGAGGATGACCGACACTTACGGGAGACACATGATGACCGAGACACAGATCGACACTGGCACCGATGACTGCCTGGCGCACATTGAAGACGGTGTCGCAACCATAACCCTGAATCGGCCGGAAGCGCGCAATGCCATGTCTGGTCCAATGACACAGGGACTGGAACGCGCACTGGACCATGCCGAACGCAACGCTGATGTGCGCTGTGTTGTCATTACTGGGAGCGGCGGCGCATTCTGTGCTGGCGGTGACGTCAAGGGCATGGCAGCAGGCGGTGACAGCGGCGCTGGCCGGCGGCAAGCCACGCTGGATGAGCGCATTCACGCGCAGCGCCTGAACCAGCGCAATACTGCGGGGCGTATACATTTGATGCCTAAGCCGGTTATCGCCAGCCTGCCGGGACCGGCGGCCGGAGCCGGATTATCGCTGGCACTCGCCGCTGACCTGCGCGTCATGGCTGAGTCCGCATTTATCACCAGCGCTTTCGCCCGCGTGGGTTTCAGCGGTGACTACGGCGGCACGTATTTTCTGGCCCAGCTGGTGGGTCAGGGTAAAGCCCGGGAAATTTATTATCTGTCGGACCGGGTCGACAGTGCGGAATGCCTGCGCCTGGGCATCGCTAATCAGGTCGTATCGGCTGAGCAGCTTGGCGAAACAACGCAGGCCCTGGCACAACGGCTGGCCGCAGGTCCGCCAATCGCTTATCGTTACATGAAAGAAAATTTCAACCGGGTCGCGCAAGGCGCAGACGTGTTGGAATGTCTGGATCTGGAAGCCACTCATCATGTACACAGTGGCTTAAGCGAAGATCACAAGAACGCGGCGCGGGCTTTTGTGGAAAAAACACAGCCCGTGTTTACCGGCCGCTGAGACAAAACTGCTGTAACAAAACTGCTGTTATAAAAAGAACGCTGAATACACACACAACCATAAACACAAACAAAAACTGAGGAACTGTTATGAAACTGGGAATTTTAGGCGGCGGCATTGGCGCCCGGGTCAATATCAACATGGACGCCATCAAACATGCGGAAGCGTTGGGCTACGATTCAGTCTGGACTGCTGAAGCCTGGGGCGGAGATGCCGTAACCCCGGCAACCTGGATTCTTGCCCAAACCAGCAAGATTAAGGTGGGCACCGCGATTATGCAGATGCCGGCCCGCACACCGGCCATGGCCGCCATGACAGCGATGAGTCTGGCGGAACTATCCGGCGGCCGTTTTATCGTCGGTTTGGGTGCTTCCGGCCCGCAGGTGATCGAAGGTTGGCACGGCGTACCTTACGGGAAGCCAATCACCCGCCGGAAAGAATACGTGAAAATCATGAAACAGATTATCGCCCGCGAGGAGAAAGTCGAATTCAACGGCGAGTTGTACCAGTTGCCGTATGCCGGTGCCGGTGCAACTGGTCTTGGCAAACCGCTGAAGAGCATTCTGCACTGCGAAGAAGACGTGCCTATCTTCGCAGCTAACATTACCCCCAACGGGGTGGCGGCGGCTGCCGAAGTCTGTGACGGCTTTTTCCCCATCTGGATGGACCCGCAAAAGTATTCGGTATTCCAGGGCCCGATTGAAAAAGGTTTTGCCGCAGCTGGTGACAAAAACCTGACGCAGTTCGAAGTCTCTCCGTTTGTGACGGTGGTGATGGGTGATGATGTAGAGAAATGCATGATGCCGATTCGCGCCAACATGGCCCTGTATATCGGCGGCATGGGCGCACGTGACAAAAACTTCTACAACAATTACGCCAAAGCGCTCGGCTTCGAAGACGCGGCAGTGAAGATTCAGGATCTGTTCCTGTCCGGTAAAAAAGATGAAGCGGCAGCGGCTGTGCCGGCAGAACTGATTGATGCCTGTCATCTGGTTGGCCCGGCTGAACGCATTAAAGAACGCCTGGCACCGTGGAAAGAGGCCGGCAGCAAAGGGCATGTAGCCGCGATGCTGCTGGGCTGTCAGCAACCAGAAGCGCTGGAGATGATTGCCGGTGAAATGCTCTAAACCAACGCGTCTGATCAGGGCGCTGCAGATTATCTTGCTGAGCAGCGCCCTGGGCGCTGTTTCCAGCTGGGCGGAACTCAAAGTGGGTGATCCTGCGCCGGACTTCAGCCTGCCCGGCACGGACGGTCGCACCCACAGCCTGGCGGATCACCAGGGCAAACGTTGGGTGGTGCTGGCCTGGTTTCCCAAAGCCTACACACGCGGCTGCACAATCGAATGCAAATCGCTGGCTGAAAACGGCCATCTGATTCGCGCCTTTAACGTCAGCTACTATATGGCCAGTGTCGACCCGCTGGCCGACAACGCAGGTTTTGCTAAAGAACAGGGTGCCGATTTTCCCCTACTGAGCGATCCAGAAAAGCAGGCCGCAAGTGCTTACGGTGTCTTGAGTGAGGCAGGTTTTGCCAAGCGCTTCACCTATTACATCGACCCCGACGGCACCATTGCAGCCATCGACAAACAGGTCAAACCGGCAACGTCTGCGCAGGATATGGCGGCCACGTTGGCGGCCCTGGGCGCTGATCCTGCTCCGTCAACCAACACACCGGAGGCGCCTGTCACGCTATAAGACGACCCTGTAAAAATACGCTGTAAAACGACGCTACAAAGCGGCTAAGTACTCTGTACTAAACCCGCAAATAGTGAACTGGTTCACCAAAGGTAGAAATTTCCTATCCTAATATCAGCTCATCGGATCTATGACAGCCGAGCAACAACAAAGGGAATTGTGATATGAGCGACGTACAGCATGAATTGGACAGCCAGGAACTCCAGGAGCTGCTGCAGGAAGAATTTAACCCGGAACTGTTTTACAAAGCGCTGAGCAATGCTCTGGCGCAACTGGAGCAATACGACGTCGAAGCCGCCTGATCGCTCCAAACAGAACGCCTCAAGCCCCGCAAGCCGGGGCTTTTTTTTGGCAGTACGATCGACGTGTCATCCCCCACCCGCCGTAGTACATTGGCCACACCACAGATGCCGCATTGAGAGGGGAATGATATGTATCCGGGGCATTGGGCAACACTGAAACCCGACATCACAGCGGTGTGCAACACCAACGATGGCACCGCTCTAACCTGGACAGAACTGGACAAGGCCTCCAACCAGGTTGCTCAGTTGCTGGCCAGCTGTGGCCTGGGCAAAGGAGATCACGTGGCGTTGCTGATGGAAAACCACCTGAACTTTTTTGTCATCGCTTGGGGAGTGCTGCGCTCCGGCATGTATCTGACGTGTATCAACCGCTATCTGACACCTGAGGAGATTGCCTACATCATCCAGGACTCTGGTAGCCAGGCGCTGTTCACTTCTGACGCTCTGGAGAGCCCGGCACCCCTGCTGAGTCTGACAACAGAATTGGCAGGTTGCCAACATCGCTTCTGCCACCATCGCAGCGACCACCACTTACCCGGTTATCAGGACTACACACAGGCTGTAGCTGCACATGCGCCCCTCCCCCTGGCTGAGCAGCCGATGGGGGACACCATGCTGTACAGCTCCGGGACCACCGGCCGGCCCAAAGGGATCAAGCGACCGCTATCCGGTAAATCCATCACCGAGGGTATACCCGGCGTGGAGCGCGCCAATCCTTACGGCATTAACGAACACAGCCGCTATCTGTCTCCGGCACCCCTGTACCATGCAGCCCCATTTGGCTTCTGCATGCGCACGCTGTCGCTCGGCGGCACGGTATACATGATGGAGCGATTCGACCCGCAAGCAGCGCTGGCGAATATTGAGAACCATGCCATCAGCCACTCGCAATGGGTTCCAACCATGTTTGTGCG
>JBCCUW010000343.1:0-5044 GCA_039196385.1 Pseudomonadota bacterium | reverse complement strand
TCTCGATGCTGCAACACAACGAAACAACCGCAAAGATGAACGAAAACCCGGAGCAATTTCTGGGCAACATCTTACTGCTGATTGTTGGCGGCAACGATACAACCCGCAACAGCATCAGTGGCGGCGTGATGGCTTTAAACAAGTATCCCGACCAGTATCAGAAAGTGCGCGACAATCCTGGTCTCATCCCCAATATGGTTTCTGAAATGGTGCGCTGGCAGACCCCCGTTATCCACATGCGCCGAACGGCACTTGAGGACTACGAGCTTGGTGGACAACACATCCGCAAGGGCGACAAAGTTGTCATGTGGTACCTCTCAGGAAACCGGGACGAAAGTGTGTTTACAGATGCTGACAAGCTGATCATAGATCGCCCTAACGCGCGCGCCCACGTCGCTTTTGGTTTTGGCGTGCATCGGTGTATGGGTAATCGTCTGGCAGAACTGCAGTTGCGAGTACTTTGGGAAGAAATCATGCAGCGCTTTCACATGGTGGAAGTGGTTGGGGATGTGGAGAGACTACCCAACAACTTCATTCGCGGGATCAAGGACGTGCCGGTACGCCTGCATCCTCTCTAGAGCAAGGTATCAGGGCTGCTGTTGCGCAACGTAATCCTGCAACTGCTGCAGATAGCGGGCTTTGTCTGCGCTTGCCGCCCAACTGATGTCGAAGGCATTGGCTGCAAGTTGCACAATCTCAGCGTTGGTGAACGCGGCTTTGTCTTTCAGGGCCTGGTAGTTCTCGTTCATATAACCGCGAAAATACGCTGGATCGTCCGAGTTCACAGTCGCTTTAACACCGTGCTGCAGAAAAGATCTGATTTCGCTGCCGGTTAAATTCTGCACGACAAATTCATTGGAAACCGGGCAGACGGTTAAACCCAGGCCACGCTCGACAATGGCATCAACCAGAGCGGGATCGTCCAGAGCGTTGATGCCAAGGTCGATGCGATCAACCTGGATAAGGTCCAAACACTCCCACAAGTGTTCCACAATATCTTTCTGATTCAGGTCACAATGCATCGTCAACTTCAATCCGAGGCTGCGCGCTTCAGCAAAAACATCAGCAAATTTAGCCGGGGGATTGTCCTTCTCGTCACTGTCGAGTCCGACCCCAATGATGTTGTCGAGATACGGCTTCACCATATCCAGGTGTGCCTTGGCTGATGCAGCACTCATATCGCGCAAAAAACACATGATTAAGTTCGATTGCACACCCAACTGACTGGCTGCATCGCGTTGCGCTGCGGTGATACCAGCAATCACCGTGGCAAAATCGACGCCCCGCACCGTATGTGCCTGGGGATCAAAAAACGGCTCGCAGTAAACCACGTTCTGTGCCGCTGCTTTAACAAAATAGGCCCAGGTGAGATCGTAAAAGTCCTGCTCTGCACGCAGTACGTCCATTGCGGCGTAGTAAACTTTGAGAAAAGACGGTAGATCGTGGAAGTCATAAGCCGCAAGCACTTCAGCTTCCGTCGCATAATCTAAAGAAATTCCGTTGCGCTGAGCCAGCGCAAACAACATATCCGGCTCCAGCGTGCCTTCAAGATGCACGTGCAATTCTGCCTTGGGTAAACCGGCAACAAAAGGATCAATCTGCATATTCAGGGACTCCATAACCACTCTACAGAACAGCCCCTAGATTAATTTATTCGCCAGGCAACTCAAGCATCGTGTTCATACGTTTGCTGATCAGATGCCGCGAAACAGCAAGCCGGAGTTATCCGCACCAGCCTTTCTATCCCGCGTAATCCGCTGGTACGCTTCACTGATTATCTATGATGGTTGGCAGTTGCATTTGATAGAGATCAACGCCATGGTTGAGCCGATTGCCGGATTGCAAATTACGAGAATTAGCTTAAGTACTGAAGTAATACTCGTTAGCATCCACCTCACAGGACAGGAGCCAGTTTGGCCAGATTAACTCATCACCCCAGTTTCTTGTGGGTCTTTGTTCCAGGGTTCTACGCTCTCTTACTCGCGGGATGCAGCTGGTACTTTGTTCCGCCGGGGATTTCGCACGCGTTTCTGAGTGCCCTGATTCCCATATTGGCCGCTATGATGGGCGTCGCGTTGCTGGTCGGCGTGTTCAATTCCGCATCAGCCGAAGGGCGCACATCGGCAGTCTGGTCATGGGCAGACCTGATTCTGGTCCTGTTACCCCTCGGGCCCATCGCCGGATATGTCTATCTGAATCGGGCGATACTCAGTACCGCAGACATCACCACAATCCTGCTGGGACTGTTCGTCCTGTTGAGTTTGGTCATCGTGGTCTTACCCAGGCTGCTCAGCGGCTTGGGTAGTTATGCCGCGCTGGCGGGCATGGCAACTGGGCTGGCTTATACCCTTTCGGTGATGCCGCTGCTGAGTGCCACCTTTCAATGGAACGACACGGGGCAGCTGGGCGTGCAGTTGGGTGTTTTCATATTCACATCGGCCCTGGTGACCCTGCTCTTCCACAAAGAGCGGCAGATACTGTACGGCGTAGCCGTACTGGTCCTCGTAGGTTCGCTATTCCAAGCACCCGCCACGCCACCCCCCACCCGAGAGATCGGGCAAACTAAGGATGTTTACAATGGCCAACCGTCACGCCGTCCGAGTATTTATCTGCTCACCTATGATGGTTATGTTATTAACCAGACCATGCTGGCATACGGCATAGACAACTCAGACCAGGAACAGTGGCTGAAGGCGGAGGGTTTTCGGATCTTTCCAGAAACTTACTCCGTCGCAGGGTCCTCGAACGCAACAATGGGCAGAGTGCTTGGCGAAACGATCGATAGCAGACATGCTACGTCCGGCAACAGCCCGCTGGTCAGGCAACTTAGGAAAGCCGGGTACACCAGTTACGGCGTATTCTGGAGCGGCTACTTCTTTCGCGGTAGTGGAGCACAATACGATGTTTATTTTCCTGCGGAAGGGCATTCAGCCCTCACCCTCACTCTGGCGATCTTTGAGGGACGCTTCCGCCACAACGCCGCTTATCAAGATCCCCCTTACGCCAGGTTTATCACCGAAAAACGCAAACGCCTGGCAGAATCCCCGGGCACACCAAAATTTATCTACACCCATACCGGTCCTGGCCATAGCCAGAACTCCGGCCGATGTCTGGCGGATGAGACCGAACGGTTCAAACAACGCTTAGTCATCGCCAACAAAGAGATGAAAGAAGACGTCAAAACCATCAGGGCTGCTGATCCTGACGCAATTATCATCATCAACGGTGATCATGGACCCTACCTCACCCTCACCTGTCATCACTTAACCGATACCCCCCATGAGCAGATTGGCCGTTTGGATCTTCAAGACCGCTATGGCACATTTCTCGCTGTCACCGGTCCGGATGAATTTGTGCGGAACCTCGAACCGACGATCCTGCAAGACATCACTCCCGCTGTTTTGAACTATCTTTATCCGGAAGAATCATTTGATGAATACCGCATAAGACCGGATACGACCATACAACACAACGTTACAGGTGGTGTGTCAATCAGCAACGGAATCATTGTGGGTGGTAGAGACAACGGCAAAACCCTTTTTGCACCGGCAGCCTACTCAGGCGATTTATCCGCTGATTCTCTTGAATAGATACAGACGTCGCGACGAGCCTTCCACAGCTGCCGCATCAAGTTGTTGAAAGTGTTGCGCAAACGCGCGCTCAAAACCTGCCTGCGTGTATTCGGGGAAAATGTCGGGGCGGCTGGCCAATAGACGGTCTACCTGGGAGTCACCCTTTGGCACAAATTCAATGATGAGTTTGTCACCAAGGCGAGCGAACTGTTCGCTGATCGCGGCCAGAGGCGTGTTATTGCCAATAGCCAGGTGATGTACCAAAGCAAGTGCCATCACCGTTCCTGTTCCACAGCGGTCAAATAAGCTCTCCCGCTCCATACCACCCCAGCCAAGGGCAGGGCTCGGGTTACAGAAGTCCAGATGCACAGGCAGGATATTCTGCTGGCTAGCATTGTTTTCACCGCCCTCTTTCGACAAGGCGTTGAAATGCTTGTCGACCGCAAACATGTCGATATCATGTGCAACAACCAGCTCTGCGTGTTGCGCCGCAATTGCACTGAAGTAACCGGTATTTGCGCCGACATCGTGCACCACGCTACCTGGTGCAACATGCTGGCCGAGCCAAAGATCAATCTGTCGGGCCTTGGCATCCATCGCCTGCAAAGAATAGTTGGTGTCTTCGTAGTAGTGACTCCACTCAGTGTGTAAGTCCTTTGCAACACAACGTCGCACGGCATTGAGCAGGCTCTCGTTCAACGCATAAAGCATACGCTTACTCATACGGGCCTGTTTGACTTGCCCAGAAGTCGCCGCCGCGTTGGCATGCCTGCTTTGGCTGCGCGCGTGCAGGTGAAGATGGGTGAGATACGCATAATTGAACCAAGTCCTGCGTGGCAACATGCTAACCACCATTTGCAGGGGCACCCCATCCAGATAGCTGACAGCGAGTTTATTCAGGCCAATATCGACACAACTCATCAGGGCTAGCGGTCCCAGGAAGTGTTCGCAGAATTGCTTGTAGGCCACCCAGGGTTGATCCGCCTGCAGCGGAAGAAAAGACAGCGTATCGATAAATATTGGGCGAACGCCGACAAACTGGATATTGTACGCAGACGCATCTTTCAGACTCATATCGTGATCAAGGGCCAGCTTCTGCACCTCGAGCGTCAACAGTGCTGCTGCTTTGAGCTGCGAAAACGACCACTCATAGGGGTAAGAAACATAAGGCACCTGCTCAGGCAGAATCACCTTGGACGCTTGACGCTCCAGCCCCGGCTCAATCAGAGGCGCGTGAACCTCCTCGTGCGCAACGAGCATGCCCCGAGTAACCAGCGCATCGTACAAGCCGGAACCATGCAAGGCATCAAAATCTGCCAGGCCAGCAGCCGTGATCAAGCGGTGCACCGCGTTGTTGTGCTTAAAGACAAAACCGGCTGGGTCCCTGAACGAAGACGGCAGCTGCGTCGATTGCGCTGGGCCTTGAGACATGGTTCTCACTACTGATATGGATGCGGTGCAAAAGCCAGACT
>JBCCUW010000342.1:0-5077 GCA_039196385.1 Pseudomonadota bacterium | reverse complement strand
TTTAGTTCTAAGGGAACTCAATACTTTCGGTACAAGCTCTTGAAATCAAATACCCAGACAAACGCATGAATGCCCACTCTAGGCTCAAATACCGCGCCACCTCCTTGGGGTTCCCCGCCGCGCGCGGACTGCTGCACACTGGGCGCGGCAACACCGCGCCCCTGCAAGGCACTGAGGTAGAGGAAGTCAAACGAAGCAATACTGGCGGCCACCCGATCAGGCGGCATGCCTGTCAGCGCAGAGCGGACAAATGCCAGCGCCATCACATCGAGCTTGTCGATGATGTCTATCACCAGGCGCGCGTCGGTACGCGCATATGCAGCAAAAGAGGGTAGATCGTGCGCGTAAGTGTCAAGAATCTGCGCAACTTTTTCACGCCCGCGCCCACTCAGGGTTTTGCCCTCACCCAGCACCACCTGAGCCACGCCCTCAAGCGAAAAATCATCCAGCTTAACAAAAGCACCGCGCAGCAGATCAATACCGTCAAGTACCACCCGCCCGGGTATGCTGACATGGCCACTCCCGAAATACCCCTGCGCCGGTCGGATACGCATGGCCCCCGGTTCTCTGCCAAGCTGAAGATTGTAACGATGACGCTCAGCCACCCGCGCCAGGAAGCTGAGGTCAAAATCGATGACATTCCAACCCGTCAAAACATCCGGATCAAGCTGGCGAACCCGTTCACTGAAGTGGGCCAGCGCAGCCTGCTCTGTGGCGACCCCGATCGCGTGCGCCGGCATCGGGCGCGATCCGGGATCAACCACAACCACCTCATCCACGCCACAACCGTAACAGGCGATCGCCAGTAAACGATCAGTTTGCGGGTTGGTTTCTATATCAAAGGACAATACCCGCGGTGAGATCTGCACTTCGGCGGGCTGCGTCTCCGGGTCGTCAAATACCAGATCGGTGCCCAGCCCATGTTGCGGCTCGCCGCGAATGGCAATACCGCCACGAATATTCCGGTCGATCAGGTAACGCATGGCGAAGCGCACATCCGCCTCGTAGGTGGGCACCTGCATACCGTGCAGGGCATCGCGCAGCGGCGGCGCCTGCTGTGGGGTATCTACTTCTACCCGCACCAGCGATTCTCCCGCGAAGTTTACCCGCTCACTCTGCAGAACCCGCGCGCGCACCACATGACGGGCATCACTTTGACGCACGTAAAAGTGCGGTCGCTGTTGGTGATCGCGCACGATGAACGTGCGGCCATCCTGCAGCCGCCCAAAAATATAGACCACGGGCTTACCCTGTTGAATACGATAAGAAGCCTGCAGCACAAAACCTTGGTAAATTGAAGTCATTATCTTGTCGGGCAGGGCGGGAACCGCCAAACTGCGCGCTGATCACCACGACGCTGTCTCACCAAAGGAAGCATAACTATGCGCAAAGGGCTAATCCACGGATCTGTGACCTTAATTGTCGTCTGTGTGATCGTGGTGCTGATGCTGCCAAGTTGGGTGGAAGACAGCATGAATGTTGTGCTGCGCGACGAAACCTGGCCGGTGGGGAGCAGAGCCCAAACCCTGCACAACAACCTGCGCGTCGCAGACCTGCATGCGGATACCATGTTGTGGAACCGAGATTTTCTTACCCGCGGAAGTATCGGTCACGTTGATCTGCCGCGCCTGCAACAGGGCAATGTAGTACTGCAGGTGATGAGCGTGGTGACCAAATCGCCCAGCGGTCAGAACTACGAACGCAACAGCAGCGACGCGGCTGACACCATCACCACCCTGACGGTAGTGCAACTCTGGCCTATGCGGACCTGGAGCAGTTTACTGGAACGGGCACGCTACCAGGCGCAACGCCTGCACCGGTTCGCAGAGCGCAGCCCCGACCTGCGGGTCATCACTTCGGCGGCAGAACTCAAAGGGTTCCTGTCCGGTTATCAGTCCGGGCAAGTGGCCACACTGCTGGCCACCGAAGGCGCACACCCATTGGAAGGTGACCTGGGTAATTTACGAGTGTTGTTTGATGACGGTTACCGCATGTTGGGATTGCAACACTTTTTCGACAATGAGATAGGCGGATCTCTACATGGAGAGTCCAATGAGGGACTGACTGAGTTTGGCCGCCAGGTGGTCAAAGCTGCCGTGGCAATGGGCTATATCATCGACGTTGCCCATTCTTCTCCGGCCACAGTAGACGATGTTCTGGCGCTCATTGACGATCCGGTGGTGGTTTCGCATACCGGGTTGCAAGGCGCCTGCGACAGCCCGCGCAACCTCACGGATCAGCAAATGCAGAAGATTGCGGCAGCGGGCGGGCTGATCGGTGTGGGCTTTTGGGACGCTGTTTGCAACATAACACCTCAAGGGGTTGCGCAATCCATCAAGTACGCGGTAGACCTGCTGGGCGTAGACCATGTCGCCCTGGGCTCAGACTATGACGGCAGTACTACCGTGACATTTGATGCCGGAGATCTTGCCGTCTTAACCCAGGCGCTACTGGATGTCGGGTTGAGCGAAGCGGACATACGCCAGGTGATGGGTGAAAATCAGCTGGCATTTCTGGCGCGTCACCTGCCCCAGGCAACTGATTCCTAAGATCTCACAAATTCTCTCACAGGAACTGAACCATGTCCGCAAACCAACAGGGACCCGCAGACGCAGACACTCGCATCGCTGAACTGGAAAGCCGCCTGGAGTTTCAAGACGCCACCATACAGACCTTAAACGACGAACTGGTGCTGCATCATCAGCGCCTGCACGACCTGGAAAAGAAAGTGCAACTGATGATTGATCGTTGGCCGCAGCAAGGTGATGTCGAATGGGCCAGTAAAGCGGAGGATGAACCACCGCCACCACACTACTGAGCGGCCTACCCAACAACCCGGGCCATATAACGCCAGCTGAGTGACAGGTTGTTAGCCGGCATGTTGCGTCTGGTGTAGTGGCTGAAGCCGAAGTCCGCCGCAATGCACTCAACCATCTCCAGATCGCGGATACCCCAGGCCGGATCGCGCTGCCGCAGACTGGCATCAAAACGCTCGTCACCCGGTGAATTGAAAGCACCGCCGCACTTGAACGGTCCATACACGTGCACCAGCCCGCCGCTGCTCAGCACTGTTGCCGCGCCGCGGAAAAAACCCGTCAATGTCTCGACCGGGGAAATATGGAACAAGTTGGCCACCAGCACCGCCACCAAAGGTTGCTTCTCCGGCACCAGGTCCAGCGGCCAGACATCACAGACATCCAAAGCAATCGGCGGACTGACATTCGGCAAATGACCGGTGCGGGCCTTAATTGCGGCGAAAGCGCGGCCCTCGGCTTCGCTCGGCACCCACTGCAACGCAGGGAAATGCGGGGCAAAATACTCAATGTGCTGGCCAGTGCCACTGGCGATCTCGAGGACGCAACCCCTCGCAGACTCAACATCTGCACTGGATTGGTGGGTGTTCAATAAAGCCACCAACACGTCGAGGATGGGTTGTTTGTTGCGCTCTGCCGCTGAGGAGCAGGGTAAGTTCACGGTGTCGCCGCCGGTCTGCGGCGCTGCGGGTAAAGCTGCTCGACGGTATAAGCTAGGTTCAACAACAGCTGTTCCTGCCATGGACCTGCCAGCAGCTCCAGACCCACAGGCATTCCCCCGGCAGTAAAGCCCGCTGGTACTGAAATGGCCGGCAAACCCGAATTGGCAGAGATGCGGCAGTTGGTGCCTGGCTGCTCCTGGCCAAGCGGGGCTGCTACCTGGCGAATGGTGGGATAAACGAGCGCCTCCAGCTCATACTCCTGCATCAACGTAAGCACGGCGTCGCGCACCACCTGCCGCTGTGCAAACTCGCGCTGATACGCACGTTGATCCGCACGGGCCAGATTGGCTGACGCTCGCAGCGAAGCCTGTACCTGTTTATGCGCCAGATTGGCTGCAATCATCGCATCAAGGTCAGCGTAACCCAGCTCCGGATTAGCCTGCAGGTAGCGGTTAATATCATGCGCAAAATCGGTGATCAGCACTACGTGCCCGCCATAAGCACGATCCAACGCCTGATTAAGCTCGGGTGATGCCACCGACTGGACCTGCCAACCGGCTTGTTCGGCCAACTGCCGCAGCGCATCCTGGACCACAGCAGCGACAGCCTCATCCGCGGGCTCCTGCACAAACCAGTCCTGCAGAACGCCAATTCGTGCGCTGCGCAGCAGCTGCAATCGCTGCAGATATTGTGGTGCTGACGGGCGGGTTTCGCGTACCGTTTGCGGATCCAGTGCGTCCGGCGTAGCCGTTACATCGAGCACAATGGCCAGGTCTCTCACGGACCGTGCCAACGGCCCGCCAATATCCTGTGTCGAAGACAGCGGCACAATACCCCGCCGACTGCTCAGGCCCTGGGTACCGCGCAAGCCAAACAGGTTGTTCTGCGCAGCCGGGATGCGAATAGAACCACACGTATCACTGCCCATACCCACCACGGCCAGGTTGGCGGCAACAGCGGCACCCGTACCACCACTGGAACCACCCGGGTTACGGTTCAAGTCATAGGGATTACGCGTGGCTCCGAAACCAGATCCTACCGTGGTAATCCCATAGGCAAACTCATGCATAGTGGTTTTCGCCAGGATCAGCGCACCCGCGGATTTCAGTTGTTGAACCAAAAAGGCATCGCGCTGCGGCGCATAATCGGCAAACAACTGTGAGCCCGCGGTGGTGGGCATGCCCTCGGTCTCGTAGTTGTCCTTCACCACAACCGGTATACCGTGCAGCAGGGAGCGCGGTCCTGTTGTTGCCCGCTCCCGATCCAGCACTCGCGCTTCGCTGCGCGCCTGCGGGTTAAGATGCGCGATACTGTTCAGCGTGGGGCCCGCTTGATCGAATTGGTTTATGCGCGCGCTGAAAAAGTCGACCAACGCCACGCTAGTGAGGTCACCGGCAACCAGCGATTGCTGCAAATCTTCAATAGAACGCGCACCGCTTCCCAACACCGTCGAGCTGGAATTATCGTCATTGTGCATAACTAACGGGTCCTCAGTGTCTGCCCGCAGCGTCGTGATAAACAACAGCATGCCGCCATACAGCGCCAGCGTGACAAGTCGTTGAAACAAGAGCAGATTCCGCGCGGTTGAACCCTTACCTTGAG
>JBCCUW010000341.1:0-5094 GCA_039196385.1 Pseudomonadota bacterium | reverse complement strand
CTCCTTGATACGCCCGGACATGAAGACTTTTCGGAAGACACTTATCGGACTCTGACGGCGGTGGATTCTGCCCTGATGGTGATAGATGGCGCCAAAGGTGTGGAGCCGCGCACAATCAAGCTGATGGAAGTCTGCCGATTGCGCGACACGCCGATACTCACCTTTATCAACAAGTTAGACAGAGAGATCCGCGATCCGATTGAGGTCATGGACGAGATCGAGGAGATTCTGCAGATCCAGTGTGCACCCATGAACTGGCCAATTGATATGGGGCGCCAGTTCAAAGGCGTGTATGACCTTGTTAACGACTGTATCGTGCAATACGTTCAGGGCCAGGGGCATCATGTGTTTGACTATCCGGTCATACAGGGATTGGACAGTGATGCCGCTCGAGCGCTTCTGGATGATCAGTACGAGAGCTTCTGTGAAGAGATTGAACTGGTCCGCGGAGCCAGTCATACGTTTGCTGCGGAAGACTTCCGAGCTGCGGTGCAGACGCCGGTCTATTTTGGTACCGCACTGAGTAATTTTGGCATTCAGCAGATGCTCGATGGGTTTATTGATTCCGCGCCAGGTCCCATGCCGCGCCCGTCGCAAAATCGCGAAGTGCGCCCGGAAGAAGAGAAATTCTCCGGCTTTGTGTTCAAGATTCAAGCCAACATGGATCCCAAACACCGTGACCGGATTGCCTTTATGCGGATATGTTCCGGAAAATACCAACAGGGTATGCGCATGCAGCACCTGCGCCTGGGTAAGCAGATCAAGGTCACCGATGCGGTCACCTTTATGGCTGGCGACCGTACCCATGCAGATGAAGCTTTTGCCGGAGATATCATCGGCCTGCACAACCACGGTACCATTCAGATTGGTGATGCCTTTTCTGAAGGCGAAGACTTGCGCTTCAAAGGTATTCCTAACTTTGCCCCGGAATTGTTCAGACGGGTTCGGGTGCGTGATCCTTTACGCTCCAAGCAACTCGACAAAGGCATTCAGGAGTTGGCCGAGGAGGGTGCCACCCAGGCATTTCGCCCGCTCACCAGAAACCAGATAGTCGTTGGTGCAGTGGGTGTGCTGCAGTTTGATGTTGTCTCTTACCGGCTGCAGGACGAATATCGCGCAGAGTGCGTATGGGAAGACGCCAACATCTATACGGCCCGCTGGGTATATTGTGAAGATGAGAAAATGCTGGCGGATTTCCGCAAGCGCCAGGAAGAGAACCTGGCGATTGATGCCGGCGGCTATCTGACTTATCTCGCGACCAGTCGCGTAAACCTGCAGCTTGTCGAAGAGCGCTGGCCCGATATCGTGTTCGCCAAAACCCGGGAGCATTAGAGCAAGCGATCAACGGGTTGCCCGTTAGAGGACGGCTTTGTCGTGCAGATGACATAAGCGCTCTTAATATGCTGGCTTCGGCAACAAAATGTACTACACTCCAGAGAGTGAGGGAGCCTGGATAGAGGAGCTTGAGTGAGCGCGATCCTTGTTGTGGATGACGATACTTCCGTTCTAGATGTGATGAGTGAAATGCTGCGGCTTGAGGGGCATGTGGTGACGGTCGCTGAAAATGGGCAGCAGGCCGTGGATTGTGTCGAAGCTAAACCCTTTGATCTGGTGATCACCGACCTCATCATGCCGGAAAAAGAAGGTCTTGAAACTATTGCGGATATCCGCCGCATGTTTGCTGAAATTCCCATCATTGCCATCTCCGGCGGCGGTCGCGTGGGACCCACCGACTACCTGGAAACTGCTCGGTTTATTGGCGCCAACGCCACGCTGGCGAAACCGTTTGCCCGGCAGGAACTGATCCAAACCGTCGATTCTCTCCTGGTTTAAGGCAAGCGTGGCGCCGAGTCTGGTTAAGATCGCATAGATCGCTCAAATGGCCCTGATGGTCTAGTTGACGTAGATGCTAAAAGCTCGGACCGGTTAACATAGCAGTCCCTTTCTTCTCCATGGATTTTGCATGGTTGATTTTGTCTCGCCTCGCGCAATAGAGCTGGGTGTGCAGTTGAGCGCAACGTTGGCCAGGCCTGATTGCGAGTTTGACCTGGCCGTGATTATCAGCCGGCTGGTTCAACCGGATTTGGCCGAGTCTGCGCTGTTGGCCCGTTATGCAGAATTTGTTGAACCTCTGCTGAGCCATCAGCCTGAACACCTTCAGGGCCTATTAGAATGGTTTGCGCAGGCCCACTTTCAACCGCCAAGACAGGGCGTCACCATCCAACACAGCAATCTCCACCACGTGCTGCAAGCACGTGAAGGTATCCCGATATCGCTGGCGATGCTGATGCTCCAGGCCGGCAGGGCCTGTGGATTCACTTGTCACGGAATCAATTTTCCGGGCCATTTTCTGGTGCGTATTGATGGCCTGCTGGTTGATCCACTGGGCATGCAGCCGGTAGACCCGCAGACGCTTGCCGCGGAAGGCGCCCGAGAATCAACCGCGTCCGCAGCCACACCGCAGATGATTGTTCTGCGTATGTTGAATAATCTCAAAGCTCTGCAGGTGCACGGACAGGACTTAAATCAGGCTCTGGGGATTGTAGACCTGCAGCTGGAAATCACAGGTCCGCAGCCTGAACTGGCTGCATCCCTGCACTTTGAGCGCGGTGAATACTGGCAGCAACTGGGGGCGTTTGGCGTCGCCGCAGCGGCTTTCAGCGAATGCGCGGCGACATCGCCATATCCCGAGCTCAAAAAACAAGCGGTTGAACGAGCAGAAAACTTACGCGGGCGCGCGGAAACCTGGCACTGAAAGTTCAGGCCATATCCGCGTAGGGGTTTTCGATCTGCAGACTAATGCTGTTGGCAAACCCGGGTACTGTCAGCTCATCAGGGGTCAAACCCATTGCATCACCTTCGACAACACCTTCGCCGAATTGATAGAGCGGTAAAACTTCACCGTTGTCAGCACGCTGATCATAGTCTGCAGCCGCAGCCTTGATGGCTTCGTTGCGTCGTTGATGTTCAGTGAGGGCACTCTTACCCCAGCGGGCCTCAAGCATAGATCGGGTCTGCTGGGGTGACAGGAAAAATCCGGTGGCATTGTTGCCGCCAAAACCTTTGGAATTCACGAACGCGCCAGGAAAGGCGTCTGGATCAATGTCAACGTGATCCATGGGCAGGTGCAGATGGCTGTGGTGCACATCTTCCGCAATATGATCAATGGTTTTAATGCCGGGCATGATACCGTCGGACCACGCACCGATGATGGCCGCCAGTTGGTCCCCACCGGCCGGCGCCATGGAGTGCCCGACGTAACATTTTACCGCACCCACCAGCCAGTCTTCGATGCCGAAGGTTTTTGCCAGCTCATTGAAAATATGTGACTCGGTCACCCGGTTCTGCGGGGTGCCTGTACCGTGCGCCTGCATGTAGGTCCCTTGTCGCAGCAGGTCTTCGCCGAGTATGGCCCTGGCTGATGCCATGGCTTTGGCTACGGTGACATAGTTGCCGATACCGGGGCCCGAGATGGACTTTTTGTAACCGTCAGCGTTAACGAAGACGTCACCCACGGCGCCGAGAATATTGGCGCCCTGAGACATGGCCAGTTCATCATCCATCAGCACAACCCAGACGGAAGCTTCAGCTACCGTAAAGCCTGCATTGGAGGAAAATGGTCGGCACGCACGGCGGTTGTCACAGACATTGCTGTCGTCCAGGGCCATCAGTTCCTCGTCCTCCGCCAGCGCGCCCATGACCCGATATCCTTCAATGACATGGGGGAGGACGGGTGCTTCAGAATTGCCCACCACAACAATGCGTTTATCGCCAGAGCGAATTTCGTCCAAACCGCGCTTCACGTTGTATAGGAACGTGGCACACGCGCCGATGATACCGGCGGTCTCGCCTACCGAACCCAGAACGTAAGCGTTCACGAAATCTCCGGGCATTTCGGGTAAGCCCAGTGCGCAGTGTTTAGAGCTGGGTCGCCGACCAATCATGGGATTTTGCAATAACCCGCCATAGGCTTCGGGGTCCAGCTGACCCATGGCACTTCCTGAGTACACGGCAATCTCATCGGGTCGCACCATGCTTTTGAGTGCGTCAATCGTGAAGCCGCTGGAACGGATTGCGTCGGAAGCGCCGTAGACGGCTAATTGCAGCCCCCGCGGATGATTGCGGCTGGCATACAGTGCGCCGGGGTTGAATCCACTCGGCAGCTGCCCGGCGCTGGTCACTTTCGATCGGCGCGCTTCGGGTAACATGACCTTTAACGGCTGCGTGACGGTGACCTTCACCTCGGTCTTGGACAGTTCCTGCACCTGCCAGCCTTCCGGCAGTGATTCAGGTACCTGCCGTCGATTCAGAATAAAACTCAATGGTTGATCGTCAACGCCGTTAAGCCTGGCAGCGGATTGCCAATCCACCTGTTCCGGGTCCCATAGATCGATGCGTCGGATCAGGGTGTTATCTTCGATATGCCGACGGGTTTGGGCCGCTGTGCCCTGGCTGTCTTCCAATTGCATCAGTTGAGCAAGCGACGCATAGGTCCGATCTCGGGCGGTCTGCGGCAGACGGTCCAGCACCAAACGTCGATAAGCGTGATTGAAAGAGAGGCGGCCGGCCGGATTGATCCCGCCGAACCCCACCATGACAGGCAATCTTTTCAATTCCGCTTACCCCTGGATACGTTCGAGCGCAATGGCCGTGGCTTCTCCGCCACCTATACAGAGCGCGGCGATGCCCCGTTGTTTGTTGTGTTGCTTCATGGCGTGGGCCAGGGTGACAATCAGGCGTGAACCAGTAGAGCCGATGGGGTGCCCCTGGGCACACGCGCCGCCGTAAATGTTGACCTTGCTGTGATCCAGCCCAAGCTCCTGAATCGCCAGCATGGTGACCATGGCAAATGCTTCGTTGATCTCAAACAGATCCACATCTTCCAGTTGCCAACCCACTTTTTCTACCAGCTTGTTTATGGCGCCGACTGGAGCGGTGGTGAATTGGCTGGGATGGATCGAGTGCGTGGCATGCCCGACGACTCTGGCCAGGGGTTCAACGTCGCCAAGACCTGCAGCACTGGTCAGCACGAGCGCTGAAGCGCCATCAGATATCGAAGACGAATTGGCTGCGGTAATGGTGCCATCAGCCTTG
>JBCCUW010000340.1:0-5130 GCA_039196385.1 Pseudomonadota bacterium | reverse complement strand
CCATGTTGTGCGGGCAACGCTTGAAAATGCACCCCGTCCAACTCAATCACCTCGCCAACCGCCAACGGGTGCAGGTTGTTGCAGGGTACCCAGGAATTCAGACCCCTACCCCGCGGATCTACCATCACCGCGTGTCCGTTGTGCTGTCTCGTTAAACCAACACCGCATATAACGTGCGCGTTTGAGGCATCAGCCAGTCGGTCAGAGTGCCAGTGGTGATCAGGGTCACCGTGCGTGATCACAATGTGGGTCACCGTTGGCCACAATTTAGCGGGGATCAGGCTGGTCAGGTTAAACAGCCATAGATTCTGGCCGGGATCGATCGCTATCCGGGTATTGTCTTGCTCTACCAGAAAGGCGTTGTAGAGATAGTGCGTGATTTTCATCGCGTCAGGTCGCACAAGAATATCATGGCTCAACTTGCAGGGTGGCGCGCTACACACCGGAAGGGAATAAGGAGAACCCGCTATTTAGGCAGCGCCGCAAAGCGCGCTGCCAGGTGTTTTACGGTGAAGGGACCTTCCGCTACTGTACCTCTACGTTAAAAGCTGCCTCATCCATTGACGCCAGCCGCTCCAGATAATGCGACAGGTTCTTGTGTAGATGCACAATGGCCCCTTCAAACCGGCCAAAGGTATAGTGCTGGTTAGCCCCGGACCCGATCGCCGCCTGGATGTCATGAATAACCTTGGCGTCCTCCTTCAAACCCGTATCTGCAAGAAACGCCACGTCTTTTTTTGCCTGTTCCACGGCATCTGATGACGGCGCTGCGCCATCAGCGGAAGGCGTGGTCATCTTGTAACTGAAATAGCGCGTTCTGAACGGCGACTCGGGCTCTGCAAACGAAATCGTAAAGTGGTCTGAAAGCCGGGAAATGGATGCGGCCGGGAATATGTGGTTCACCAGTGTGACGGTACGGCCCAGCGTGCGTTCATGACTGGGCACGTCGCGGAGTTTTTCGATGCGGCGAAAGGGAAAACACACCCGAACGTTGGGTCCCTGGGTTTCCACCACATTCAGATTGTCGAAACCATACGGATAGAAAGATTCAGGGTGTGTGTGCTTGATGTGATACCCCTCCAGCGTGCCTTCCGCCTGGAGTTTCCAGTTCACATCGCTGACCGACTCATCGGAATGGAATATCTGTTGATCCGGCGTCAGCAGATCTGGCAGAGACTCAAGCGCTCCTTCACCCACCGGCTGATCCTGGGTCACAAATACAACGCCGCCGCGCACGGTAACGTCATGCACCGGAACCAGCCCATGCGTACTTTTGTCCAGATCAGGAAAACCATAATCATCCGGGATGTACTCCAACCGCCCGTCGAGACGATAGGCCCAGCCGTGATAGGTACAGCGAAAGATTTTTGTACAGCCTGCACCTTCCGCCAGCTGCATGCCGCGGTGACGACAGGCGTTACGGAACGCACGGATTTCACCATCCAGTCCCCGCACCACGACAATGGGCACCCCGGCTGAAGTTCGCGCAACATAGGAGCCCGGGTCAGGCAAGGCCGCCACAGGACAGAACGCTATGGGCAGATGGCGCATCAGCTTCAGTTCCGCGTTAAAGCGCTCCTGTGAACTGTAGTTCTCTACAGGCTCCAGCCAGTCTTCGTCACCCAGATCTGTGGTTTTGTTGTCGATGAGCTCAAAAATATGCTCAATGAGTTGCGTATCTGACCGCATGCGCTGTGCTCCCGACCTAGTGCAGACATCGAAATACTAACGTGACGCGACGAGTAAACACAAACCAGCTCAACATCATCCATCAGCCTGCAGCTGCGCCACATAACTCTGAAAAGGTTGACTGAACAGTTCCCCATTGGCGACCCAGAAATCAGCGGCAATGCAGCTCAACTGACGGCTGATTCGCGCGCCGAGCATGGTGAATGGGTTCTGGCAGGTTGCCCGCCTGGTATTGGTAAAACTGGTTTTCATAGTTGGAAAACACGCCCATCCACATCATCTCGATGCGAATTCTATCTTCCGTTGACAATTTAAGGCCGTCAGCACTTCGGGCCAGTGCTGGCGCCAACCCCTCGTTGGTCGCGTTTTCAAAGTAAGTGTTCGACGTCTGCGCCAGCACACCCTGCACCGTATTCGATTCGATGGCTTTGTTGGTCAAACTGATCTGATAACCAAGGTACACCAGAGACACAAACACGGCTGTGGCGCTGACAATCTGCGCCATATGGGACAAATCAGAGAGCTTCACTTGCATGGCTGTCCTCAGCGTTAGGGAGGAGACATTATGACATTGTCCCTGGCCACCTTCCCTGCTAGATTCAAGGCAAGCCAAAACCAGCAGGCTGATATGCTTTCATTTGCACGCATCGAAGAACTGGCCGGGCAGTTTCCGGGTACACAAGTGAGCAAGTCGTATGGTACCCCCGCCATTAAGGTCAGAAAAAAGCTGGTACTGCGCATGCACCAGAAGGAAGATGCCATTGTTGTACTGTTGAACTCGGTAGACGAACAGCAGACACTCATCGCTCAGGATCCCATGGCGTTTTACATCACCGACCACTACAGCGGCTATCCCGCGGTACTGGTCCGGCCCACGGTTGACGAAGGGACCTTTCTGGCACTACTGGAAGGTGCGTGGCGCAGAGTCGCCAACAATAAGGAAATTGCGCAATATGACGAGTCGACTACAACCTGACACTATTCCAACAATCTCACCAGTGCTGTTCTATCCGAACCTGGCCGGCGCTGCCTCCTGGTTAACGGCCGCATTCGGGTTTACAGAACGCATGGCAGACCGGGTGACCCTGGAAGACGGCACCGTTGTGCATGCAGAACTGGCGCTGGGCAACGGCATGATTATCCTGAGCACCCCCTATGATGGTTTCAGGGTCCCCACGGCGGCGTCGATTCATCATCAATGTCTCTATGTTTCGGTTGATGATGCACGCCACCATTTGCGCACGGCGCTGAATGCAGGGGCCAGGCTGGTATCGGACATACGGGATACGGATTATGGCGCCCGGGTTTATGCGGTCAGTGATCCTGTCGGGTATCAGTGGATTTTTGCTGAGACGCTGTGATCATCCATCGTCCACCAAGCGCAAATTACGATTGCCCGCTAAGCTAGCGCGGCTGCAGCAACGACAACCCATGCAGAATCGCGTCAGCCGGCGGGCTCGTGTCTGTGATAAGGGCGTTCAGGCCCCATTGCTGCGCCTCCACAATGGAAAACACAAAGCCATCTTCCAGCTCAACGCGAATACGCTCCCCATTTACCACCGTCGCTTTGTTCGCAAACAGTTGGGCTAACTGGTCAGCGTACCAGGTCGGATGTGGGTGCTGTATGTCCAGCCCCTGTATACGACGGATGCCATTCGGGTGCTGGCGTTGCGTATCCGTGATTTCGGGCGCAGGTGTATAAGGCCCCATTAAGAATGGCAGCTGTGACTCCCGAGGTGCGCAAAGCTGCCAGCGTGTGACCACACCATTGGCCTGCCTCCGGCTGAAGTCTCGCGTTTTTGTCAACCGCATACCACTTTCAACAATTTCCTCTCGCGCGACTTCCAGCACGTCGCTTTCTAACGCAAAGTCACAAAGGCCTCTACTCTTCAGCCAATGATTCATACGCTGGAGCAGAGGCTGACCAGCAGCAGCACCAATCTTGGCAACAGCTTTTTGAACTACGGCAATAGCACCAGTGGCCACAGGGTTGAACAGCTCAATAAAACCGCCGGAGTCAAAGTAGATCAGCGCATTGTGCGCTGTTTGCGGATCACTACCCCACACCACATTAAACCCTGCTGCTTCGTAATCCCGCACGGCCTGGGGCAGATCTTCTACCCGCACCAGATAGTGGCTGGGACGAAAGCTTGCATTAGTCATCTATTCCACCCATCAGTCATTACCTGTCAGCATAATAATTTATTGAGAATGATTCTCATTCATATTATAACGTAACGATGTCTGAAGCCAATTTTGCCGATACCGCCGCCGTTGTAGAAGAAAAGCCCGCAGCAAAAGAATCATTTGCAGCAGGTATTGCTGCACTCTTGCCATTTGCTCGACCAGCCAAGCTGAAACTTGCCGTGAGCGGGTTAGTCGCCATCGTCGCCGCCTTGCTAGGACTGGTCCCCTACTGGGTGGTTTACCAGACAGCCATCAGTCTGCTGGCGGAAAATCAAGCCAGTCAAAGCTACCTGTGGTTGCTCGCATTGGCTGCCCTGGGCGCGGTTGTCGTGCGCTTTGTACTGGAAGGCATCTCTACATATATCGCCCACATGGCCGCCTTCGATATTCAGTTCAATATTCGCGTCACCCTGGCCGAACACTTAGCCAAACTACCCCTGGGTTTTGCCAACGCACGCCGCTCGGGCGAATTAAAGAAGGTCATAGCAGATGATGTTGAGCGTCTCGAGTTATTTCTCGCGCATGCTGTGCCGGATCTGGCGGCTGCCATCGTGACGTTTACCGGCCTGTTGTTATGGATGCTCTGGGTCGACTGGCGCATGGCTTGCGCGGTGTTTTTTCTGGCGATACCCGCCTTTGCCAGCATTGCTTACGCGATGCGCAAAGCAGGCCATCACATGGGGGAGTACAAAACCACTCAAGGGCTGATGAACGCCGCCATCGTTGAGCTGATCCGCGGCATGCCCGTTGTTAAAACCTTTAATCGAGACGTTGACGAAGTGCGAGGCACGGAACAAATGATCCAGCGCTACGTGAACGTTGTGAAGGAATACAGTCTGGATTTTCTCCCCTTCGGCACCGCTTTTTACGTATTGCTGGGCGCCAACGTACTCCTCATTCTGCCTGTTGGCGGCTGGCTGTGGACGGCTGGTGCACTCTCCACAGAGAACTTCCTGTTTTTCCTGATTGTGGGAATTGGTGCACTGGGCACGCTGATCACCCTGCTGTTTCTGTTTGCCAATTTGTCACACATTGCATCCGGGGGGAAACTGGTCACCGAGATTCTCGAACAAAGCCTGATGTCAGAGGCCACGGAAGACGCTGACGTCTACCCGGCAGACGCCACCGTCACGTTTGATAACGTTTCGTTCAGTTACGGTGATCACCAGGTGCTGCACCAGGTCAGCTTTGCAGCGGCACCAGGCACGCTGACCGCACTGGTGGGACCCTCAGGGTCCGGCAAGAGCACGATTG
>JBCCUW010000339.1:0-5149 GCA_039196385.1 Pseudomonadota bacterium | reverse complement strand
TGGATTCGCTGCGCAACATCGTTGAGGACGGTCGACTGAGCTTGATGTTTATGGTGCCGGGGAGCAACAACGTGGTGCGCGTGAACGGCACAGCTTTTCTGACCACCGACGAAAGCGCAACTCTTACGTTCAATCAGCGTGGTAAAAACCCCCGCACCGTGATCGTCATGCACGTTGGTGAAGTTTACTACCAGTGTGCCAAGGCGCTGATGCGTTCACGTTTGTGGCAGGCTGAGGACGAAAGCGCACAGGTGCCTACTGCAGGACAGTTCATTAAAGAACGCGAGGCAGAGTTCGACGCGGAGAGTTACGACGCCGGTTATGCGGAGTACGCGAAAGATAAAATGTGGTAGCCGTGACGCACGAAGAACACCACAAATCCCATCGCGTCGGCTGGCTGCGCGCCGTTGTGCTCGGGGCTAACGATGGCATCGTTTCAACCGCCAGCCTCATTATCGGTGTTGCCGCGGCAGGTACTTTGCAGGAGAACATACTCATTGCCGGTGTCGCCGGATTAGTCGCCGGAGCTATGTCGATGGCGGCCGGCGAGTACGTCTCGGTTTCGTCCCAGGCAGATACCGAAAAGGCAGACCTGGCCATTGAACAGCAATCATTAGCCGAGGATGAAGCAACGGAAACGCGGGAACTGGCTGATATCTACGTAGGCCGGGGTGTGGAACCAGCAGTGGCCCTGCAGGTGGCGACGCAGTTGATGGCACACGATGCGCTGGGTGCCCACGCCAGGGACGAGATTGGCATCTCCACGAACCAGACAGCACAACCTGTCAAAGCTGCGCTGTCGTCCGCAGGTACCTTTACTCTTGGCGCCGCATTGCCTCTGCTGGTGGCCTGGACCAGCCCGCTGGCCTGGCTTGTCCCCGCCGTGGCTGCAGCCTCATTGGTGTCTCTCGCGCTACTCGGCAGCATCGCGGCCATTGTGGGCGGCGCAAGCGTTACTATCGGTGCCCTGCGGGTCACCTTCTGGGGCGCGCTGGCAATGCTCCTGACTGCAGCAATCGGTCGCATTTTTGGCGTTGTTGCCTGACTTCAACCAGACAACCTGTGCGCAACGCTAGAACTGCAGAAACGTGATGATGCCCCAAATGGATGCCACGGCTATGCTGAGCACAGTCAGTCCCGCACCTATCCCGCGCACCGGATTGTTTACACTCTCACCAAAGCCAATCCAATGCATCATGCGTCCAACCACCAGCGCTATGCCAAGGCCGTGGATGGCGTAGTGGGTCACACCTTGCATCTCCAGCAGGGCAAACAACACCAGCGCAAGCGGTACATTTTCAACAAAATTGGCGTGGCGCCGCATACGCAGCGTCAGTTGCGGATCGCCACCATCACCGATGGAAATGCCGTTCTTGGCTCGATAGGTTCCCGCAGTGGCGCCCAGGCCAACGGCCATCACGCCAAGAATGCCTGCGTATAGAATAGTGATATCTGGTATCGGCATCGCTCTCTCCCGTCATTTTTTCGAATAGTTCTAGTTAGACGACTGGCAAGTTGGAAAACGGACAGTTCCAACCCCATGTAGTCCATGTGGTTCGCAGAGTATGATCCATCTGATAATTAATGGAATGGACACACATGCATTGGTTACTCAAAGGTTTTTTGATCGTACTGGCATTGGCGGGAGTGATTGCAGCTGGAGCAACCTGGTATCTGGCTACCTCTGAGCAGCGCGAACCCTCACGCCAGGCTTATTTAGCGCACTGCGCGCAATGCCACGGCACGCAACTTGAAGGTTCAGCACTGGGTCCTTCGCTGGCGGCGCCCAAATTGAGCCAAGGGCAAAGCACCGCCGAATTGATCGCCAGTGTCCAGCAGCACCAATCCCCAGCCGCAGCAGCGTGGGAAACTGCCTACTCACCTACAATGAGTAAGGCGCTGGCACTCTACGTCAGCGAACAGCGGCAAGGCATTCCGACCATCTCTGCCTCGCACCACTACCAGATTCCAACCGGCTTAGTCCGCACGCAGCACCATAACTTCACCGTAGAGCTTGTCGCAGATCTTCAGCAGGGTCCGTATGCCATGGCGCCACTGCCCGACGGGCGTGTTCTTATCTCAGAAAAAGTACGAGGACTGTCGATTGTTGAGCTGGATGGTCGCCAGGGACCCTTACTGGAAGGCACGCCGCGGGTGTGGTCCGAAATTGTGCAGGTACGCGGCAGCTTTGTGGGTTTGGGCATGATGCTGGATGTGCAGCTGCACCCGGACTTCGCACAGAATGGCTGGATCTACCTTTCTCACAGCGACCGTTGTCAGCTCAGTTGCGGCTCAGCCTGGCCGGTATCCATGGTCAGGGTGTTGCGGGGCCGGATCCACAACAACCAATGGGTGGACAGCGAAATCATCTGGTCAGTACACAAGGACAACTATACAGTTGTGCCGGACGGCGTAGCAGCGGGACGCCTGGCCCTGGATGGCCAGGGTTTCGTTTACGTAACGGTGGGTGGCAAAAGCACCTATGACAACCTCCACGTGATGGACACGCCTTATGGCAAAGTCCATCGAGTTGCAGAAGACGGCACCGTGCCCCAGGACAATCCATTCTGGTTACCTGCCAACCAACGCTCCGTTGCTTCAACTCGGCATACCGTGTACAGCTATGGCCATCGCACCACTCAGGGACTTACTGCGCATCCGCGTACCGGTGCAATCTGGGCCACCGAAATGGGGCCCAGAGGTGGGGACGAAATCAACTTGATTCAGGCCGGCGGCAACTACGGCTGGCCACTGTACACGGAAGGGTTGGATTACAATGCCGAACCGATTTCCATCGGCACAGACCTGGGCCTGGATTTTGCGCGTTCCGTAACCATCGCGCCCGTGGTTGACTTCACCCCCGCCCCGTCACTGTCTAACTTCACTTTTCATGACGGTGACCAATTTACCCATTGGCAGGACGATATGCTGGTTGGCAGCCTGCGCGCGCAAACGCTATATCGCATCCGCCTGCAGGACGGCGTTCCCGTTGAACAGGAAAAGCTGATTACCGGACTGGGACGCATTCGTGATGTGGAGATGGGATTTGACGGATTGGTCTACGTGCTGCTGGAGCATGGCGAGTCGGGCTCGTTGGTCAGATTGGTACCAGACTAGCTGAGCAACTCGGAAACTAGCCAAATTACAACAGAGACGTCCCAGGTCTTCGGCTAAATAGCCGCATACTTTTATCGTTGGTACAATAGCGCCGGTTAGCTTGTACCAAACTTCGTGCGCACGACGTTTGAGGGTGTCTCAGAGTACTCTGATTCGGAGAGCTCATAAGAAAACGCCGAAACTGCCCGCAGTGTAGATTTAGCTTCCCCAGCCAACGTCTGACTACTACCGGATATCTCTTCCACCAGCATCGCATTTTCCTGAACCGCTTGATCAATTTCACTGATCGCACCACGGATTTCGACAAAACCAATACTCTGTTCGCTCGAGGATTCGGCAATAACGGTCATCATCTGGCCCACCTCTTCAATCGATTCGGAGATCTCAGTTAGCGAGTCACCCGATTTGTTCACCAAGTGCGAGCCCCTTTCTATTTTGCTCACCGTATGGCCAATCAGTTCTTTGATCTGTTTGGCTGCGTCCGCGCTGCGTTGCGCCAGCTGGCGGACCTCTCCAGCAACGACCGAAAACCCTTTGCCTTCCTCACCCGCTCGAGCGGCTTCAATAGAAGCATTCAGCGATAACAGATTTGTCTGAAAGGCGATCTCGTTTATGACACTCAGAATGCCGCCAATTTCATCGCTGGCCTGGGTAATTTCGCGCATGCTGCCAATTGCATCTTCAACAACCTGCCGACTCTGAGTTGCGCAGCTGCGTATCTCCTTGAGTTGCTGATCAGCGTTTTTGGCCAGTTCCGCGTTTTGTTCGACAAAGCCGGTCAGCCTCGTAACGCTGGCGGTAGTTTCCTCAATCGCTGCAGCCTGGCTTTCCGTGCGCGCCTGCATGTTGCTGTTACCCTGCGCTATCTCGTTCGCCTGCTGGTCAACCACAGCTGCATTACGGTCGATGGATTGCATGGTTTCTCGCAGGGCCGATATAGAACGATTGCAATCCTTCTTCAACGTTTCAAAAGCACCGCGATAGTCGGCGCTTAACTCAGCACCCAGATTGCCCACTGACAGCTGGGCAAACACACGGCTCACATCGTTGGTAATTTGCTCGGAGGTTTGCAGTATTTCGTTAACGCCCGTGCCAAGCGTGGCGAAGAAACCCCGCTTGTCATCGACATTAACCCGAGCACTGATATTGCCTTGTTTAGCCTGAGTAATAACGTTCTGGATCTCTTCATGAATGATCTGGTTCAACAAACCCACGCTGTCGTTAGCATCACGCTGCAGAGCAGCAAATTCTCCGTGAAACGAACCATCAAACCTTACGCTGAGATCACCCTGCGCCAGTCCACCAAATACCTGGCCGGTTTGCTCCACCGCCTTATCATTGGCATCCACCAACTGATTAATGCCTTCGCTGAGCTGTTCGAAGTAACCTTCTTTGTCGCTGGTTCCAATGCGTCGTTTCAGATCACCTTCTTTAGCGGCATCCACAACACTCTGTATCTCTTGCTCAATTACTTTCAACAGTTTCTGCGACGTAGCGTTTGCATGAGTTTTAAGCACGCCAAATTGACCAGGATATTCCGTTTGTATCAACTCACTGGCATCACCCGCTGCAAGTCGCTTCAGGCTGTTGCCTACTTCGTCTACCGCGGATTCAGTATCGTCCAGCATTTTGTTGATGCTGCGCTTCAGTACGGCCAGCTCTCCCGGCAATTCCAGCTTGATTCGCCGAGAAAAGTCACCAACCTGAGCCTTGCTCATGACCTGATTAATCTCTTCAACCCCATCTTGAAGTTGCTGCGCCGTTGCATTCAGCGCGTCAGCGACCAATTTAAGATCGCCGACGTTCTGCCCTTGTGTCCGGCTCGCAAGGTTGCCATTTGCGAGGTCGTCACATACTCGCTGAGTATCGTAGATTACTTCAGAAAACGTACTTGTAAGCGCATTGAAGTTCTCTGCAGTCGCCCCCGTCTCATCGCTTTCAAGCACGGGTACATTGGTTTTAAAGTCCATGCTTTCGCGCACACTGGCGATACCCGCATTGATGGCGTGCAACTGCGTGCGCATGCGCTCGG
>JBCCUW010000338.1:0-5156 GCA_039196385.1 Pseudomonadota bacterium | reverse complement strand
TGGGGAAGGTGATCAAGGGGTAGGGGTGGGGAGTGTGATGAATGATCTCCGGCACCATGTTGGGGATCAGCGAGTGATCGTTGCGCAGTTTGTCGTATTCCTGCGGAAACATGTTCAGCGCCTTCACCCCGGCACTGATACTGTTACGGGTGGTGTCGTTGCCGCCGACAATCAGCAGCAGCACGTTGCCGAGAAACTCATTGGGCGGCATGTTGCGCGTGGATTCACCATGGGCCATAAACGAAATCAGGTCTTCGCCCGGCACTTCAGCTTTCTGGCGCGTTTGCCAGACGTCGTTGAAATACTCAAAACACTTCCAGATTTCGTTAAACACATCAGCCGGTGTTTCAAAGTAATCCGGATCACCGATGCGTTCGACGGTATCTGACCAGTGAATCAGCAGATGACGGTCCTCCTGGGGTACATCAAACAGTGTGGCCAGCATACGTCCAGTGAGTTCAACGGAGACTTCACGCACCCAGTTAAAGGTCTCGCCCCTCGGCAGCTCATCCAGAATGTCCCCTGCACGCTGGCGGATGGTGTCTGACAGCGCTGCCAGACGCGTCGCTGTGAACATCGGCGCCACCACTTTGCGTTGTTCATCATGCACCGGTTGGTCCTGCATAATAAACATGGGCAGATGAAACATTTCATCCGGCGCCTCCGTCATGGGCCGCCCGCCCAGACGAATGCCGCCATTCATGATATCTGACGAAAATATGTGCTGATGGGTGTCGACGTATTTCACGTCTTCATAACGCGTAATCGACCAATATGGGCCAAACTGACTGTCCTCGGTCCAGTGCACCGGGTCTTCAGCGCGCAGACGGGCAAAAATCTCCAGCTCTTTGTGCGCCGCAAACCAATCACCGTTGCCCGGATCCAGGGTCTCCAAACTCACATCAGCCGGATTCATATCCGGGCTGATGCGCCAGCGGTCGCGAATTTCTGCGTTGGAGGTAGCGGTTTGAAAAGCTGGCTGTTCAGGTATGTCGGACATGCGGTCTGGCCCCAGGCTGGCAACGGAAGTACAGCCGCCCACTATGACAAAAACTACGTACGGCGAACAGCTCCGATCATGCCAATGCCTTGGGGTTGCGGAAACGATTGGATTGATCTTCACCCTCGCGGGGGTCCAGACATTCGAAGTCTTTTTCAATCAGCAGGTGCAAATCACCTGCCGGCAGGGCTTGCTGCGCGCGAATGGACACCTCACTTTCAGTACCCGCCCAGCGGCTAGCGACCTCTGCAGGCAGGGTGACGGTGATACAACCTTCAATAAACTCCGCACTGACTTCCCCGGCGGCTGCGACGTTCAGACAATAACGGAACTGATTGCCGGCGCTGAAATGGGTCACACACTCGACTGCGCTACCCGCCTCAATCTGCGCCACTTCACTACGGTCTAAACGTAAGCGGATGCTATCGTCGCTGATGCGAATTTTCATATCAAAGGCTCCAGCCTTGCTCGGACATGCTTGTGATAAGGCGTGCCGACCCAGGGATCGCGGTCTGCGAGGTCTGTCAGTTCATTCAGATAAACACCTGCCCGCTGGTTTTGTCCCGCAGCATCGGGATAACTCAAACCCAATCCGTTCGGCAGAGAAATTGTACCGGGTTGCATGCGATCGTCCAATTCGATCAACACTTCTGCTGTTCCCCGCTTAGTCTGCAGCCTGGCACGACTGGCTTCCTGCAGGCCAAGGGCCAAGGCGTCACCCGGATGAATACTCAATGAGGTGGGATTGTTACTCTTCATCCAGTCCGGGTCCCGAATGATGGTATTCGCCGTATACAGCCGACGCTCGCCGGCACACAGCAGCAGCGGAAACTCATCACTGCGCTCCGGCAGCCGGTAGTCGCCCAGCGTATCCAGCTCGTCATTCATTTCACCGACCAACAGTTCCAATTTGCCGTCTGGCTTACGCCACTGGCTCGTATCACCAATACTGTTGCGCGCGGTAATAACACCCGATGGGTTGTCCAGGATAGCCTGAAACAGGGCGTTACCCAGGGCCGGGCCATCACCCTGATGGCCTGCCGCACGCACCGCATCAGCGTTTTTCATGACGTGCTGCTGGCACAATCCCCACAATGGAGCAGCGCTGGCGGCACCCTCTGGCAAGGCGGGTCCAAGCGTTCGATACAGCACATATGAAATATGCCGACCGATGTCCGGCTCACCCATGCGCTGCATCATGGCTGCGGCAAAGCTGTCCAGCCCTTCCTGGGCTGCTGCAGCCAGATCGTCCAGTGCACCCGGCTCAAATACGCCCAATGCCTCTACCAGCCGCGCGTGGATTTCCGCTTCGGGCAACGTACCCGCTAATGGTGCCATCAAAGGTTTGCGCAAATGGAAAAAGTTGTCAGGGAACTCCGCCGGAAAAAACGTCGCCTCATATTTTTCGTACTGTGAAGACGCCGGCAAGATGTAATCGGCCATTGCCGCGGTTTCAGTCATGGCCACGTCAATCACCACAACAAAGTCCAATGCTGCAAACGCCTCGCGAAAACGTTGCGCGTCTGCCAGCGAATGCACCGGGTTGGCACTTTCCACCAGCATGGCACGGAACCGGTCGGGATGATCCGTTAGAATTTCTTCGGGAATGGAGTTGCACGGCACCAGCCCGGCAATCATGCGCGCACCGGTCACCGGCGTTTGCGGCCGGCCTTCTTCGTACCCCAGGTCGTTGATACTGAACTGTTCCGCCCCACCCAGAACCTCCGCCAGACCGCTGACAAGGTGTGTGCCCCCTTCCGCATCAAACGCCCCCGGAATCACAAACAGCAGAATATTGAGATAGCTGCATAAAGTTGAGTACGGTGACATCTCAATGCCCAAATCCTCATACACCGCCACCTTATCGGTGGCACCCAGAGCCTGCGCAACCTGTTCCACCTGCTCCAGGCCAACCCCGGCAAATTCGGCATAGTCCGCCACTGGCACAGCCTGCAACTGCTGCAGAATACGGCTGTAACCGTTGGTATGTTGTTCCAACCAGCCCACATCCACCAGATCCTGTTGCACCATATAGCCGAGAATGGCAGCAATACACCACACGTCTGTACCTGGTTTCACAGCCAGGTGCACATCTGCTAACTCTGCGGTTTCGGTTTTGCGCGGGTCCATGACCACCAACAGTCGTTCAGGATCCCGGCCAAGATCACGCATCAGTACGCGCGCCCGCTGCATGCCATTAGACTGCCAGGGGTTCTTGCCAATAATCAGCGCCACATCACAGGCATGGAAGTCACCATGCCAATGACCACCCAGCATCCGCGCGTTCATCCAGGCCAGACCGGTTTTCTCCTGAGCAATGGCATTGGAGCGATACTTCATACCCAGAGCACTGCGCACCGCCCCCACATGGGCACCGCCCAAATGGTTGCCCTGGCCACCGCCGCCATAGTAAAAAATCTTGTCGCCCCCATAAGCATCACGAATGGCCGCGAAGCGCTCTGCAATTTCCGCAATAGCGGTATCCCAATCAACGGCTTCAAACTCACCATCTGCATTTCTGCGCAGTGGGCTGGTCAAGCGATCTTTACCGTTCTGGTAAAAATTGATCCGCGCCGCTTTGTTGCAGGTGTAGCCCCGGGACACCGGGTGGGCTTTATCGCCCTTAACTTTTTCAATCTGCCGGCCGCTTTCATCCAGGCGGGCCAGTACGCCACAGTTGGCGTAACACAGATTACACGCGGTAGGTTGCCATTCGCTCATCATTCTCTCCTGCTAATGTCATCACTGATCGCCAACCAGTTTTAACGGCCATTAAACTGAGGCTGTCGCTTATCCATAAAAGCGGCAATCGCTTCACGCGCATCTGCCGTCTGCATCGAGCGCACCATGTACTCCGCTTCCTGGTCCAGTGTTGTGGCCAGGTCCGCAGTCGCCGCGGTATGCAGATTGCGCTTCATCAAACGCAGCGCAGCGGTGGGGCCATGGGCAATACGCAGCGCAAATGCATGGGCTTCTTCGCGGAAGCTCTCATCGGCAAATACCCGGTTGATCAAGCCCAGCTGCCGGGCTTCCTCCGCGCTGATTCGATCCGCAAGAAAGTACAGCTCTTTGGCTTTCGCCAGCCCCACCAGCTGCGTGAGATTCCAGCTACCGCCGTAGTCACCGGAAAGTCCAATATTACGAAATGCGGTGGTCACAAAAGCGCTCTGCGCCACTACCCGCAGATCACAAGCCAGCGCAATGGACAATCCGGCCCCAGCAGCTACTCCCGGTAGCGCTGCAATTAATGGTTTGTCCAATTGGTGCATCCGCAACGTCAGGTTGTTCTGGCCATGCTGCAGCGCTCGAACACGATCCGCTTGAGTGGGTTCGGGCTGCCCTTCCTGCTGCCGCTGGCCGCCGCCCATGCCACTCACGTCACCGCCGCTGCAAAACGCATCACCGGCGCCGGTCAAGACGATACAACGCACATCGCTGCGCAGCTCCAGGTCGAGCAACCCAGTGCGCAGGGCGGGGGTCAGCTCATTGGACAGCGCGTTCTTTTTTTCCGGGCGATTGAATGTGAATGTGGCAACGCCGTCATCGATATCGCACAACAGATGTTCCGTGCCGGTGCTGTAACTCATCATGCCTCCTCTCGGCAGTCCGTCAATGATCCGTCGTTCAACCCAGAAACTGTACCGTTTCCGCCAACGGTGCACGTTCGGTGCGTGCCTGATTGGCCGCAACCCGGGTGTCTTCGTATCCGAAGCTGATCCCAAACAGCACCTTGATCTCGGGGTCGAGATTAAAAGTTTCGCGCACCAGATCCGGATAGTTGCGCAAGGTTCCCTGGGCACATGAAGCGACCCCGTGCGCGGTCATGGCCAGCATCAGCGTTTGCGCAAACATGCCCACATCCGCTGCAGATTGGGTACCAAACAAACTATGCATACAAAAGAAAGCAACATGTGGGGCATCAAACATAGCGTAGTTACGCATGGCAGCCTGCCCACGACCGGCCCGGTCCTCCCATTCGATACCCATGGCGCCATACAAGGCCCTGGCGCAACCTCGCTTGCGTTCACGCCAGGGCTCGCCGAGGCGACCATCACCGGGATGATCGGTGATCACCGGTTCATTGTCGGTGGCGCGTCGAATTAATTCTGTACGCAAACGTTCACACACAGCGCCGGAAGCCACGCAGACATGCCAG
>JBCCUW010000337.1:0-5188 GCA_039196385.1 Pseudomonadota bacterium | reverse complement strand
CTCAGCTCATCTGTTCTGTGCTTGTGCGCATAAAGCAGAAGCAAGTTCATTGCGGTAGCCAGAACGGTCAACCGAGGCAGGCGACCGCCGAAGGCGGCCACCCGGTACATGAAAGAAACAGCTAGGTGGGTTGGACGTTAACAGAAAGTGCTTCTGTTTGAGATCGGGTTCCAACGGCATCATAAAGCCGGTCAGTTTCACTGTTTTGCCCGCCTGTGCCTTAATACTGTCTGGGAAGGTGGCAATAAAGCGCATGTCTTCATAGTCCAGGCGCGCCTGCAGCAGCTGATCCCAGGGAATACCACCTTCAACCTCCTCCAAAACTGGAAATCCTGCTGCACGCAGACTGATGACATTAATAGCAAACTCAATGGTTTCACTGCCCAGGCTCGCCGTCACCACATCCAGGCCCATCTGACCGCCGATCACACCAAAGTTCATCACGCCGTCTTCCGCCGTGGTCAGCTCAGTCAACAGCAGGCTGCTGGAGCCGTCGATGGCGATTTCCGGGATGGCCCCAACCACCGGTTTGCCATCGGGCGTGGTGATACGCACACCAAGATAGGCTTTGTCCTGTTCGAGCAGATCCACCACATAGCGCCCTTCGGCATCCTGGTAACCAAACTCTAAAATACCTTCCAGTTTCAGCTGGGCCGTTTCACTCACCGCAATCGGATCGATATTGGTCAGCGCATCCGCGCCCGGCTCTGCCGCCAGTTCAGCTGCGCTGAGGGTGTTAGCAGCCGTCTGAGCAAAGGCCCCTGGTACCAGAAAAACTGCCAGGCTGAGCACTGCACCGCAATAGACTATTTTGCTGCAGCCTGCAGCATTGTTCAGCCAAGTTTTAACCCAGGTTCTGTGTATCAAGCGTTTTGCACTCATCCTTCCACCAGTGTTCTCGCCACGTCTGTCCGATAAGCCTGTACGGCCGGGATAATGGCACTGATGATGCCAACCGCGAACAAACCCAGCAATAGCAGGGTTTCCGCAGGCACCCAGACCCAGCCCGTCATAACCACGCCTGAAGTGTCGGCCAACCATATGCCCACCAACTCCATTACCCCGTGCCCAGCCACAAAACCCAACGTGACACCGGCAACAGACATTAGTAAACCTTCGACCACCAGGTACAACAACAATTCCGTACGTGTGGCCCCCAGACAGCGCAACATGGCCAGTTCACCCCGACGCGCGCGCAATGAGCCATACAGCGCCGCAAAAATCGACAGCGCAGCGGTCACCACCAGGACCCACGCAAACGCGCCCAGTGCGCTCATACCCACGCCGACCAATTGCAGAACTCTGGATATTTCCAGAGCTGGGGCCGCGGCCTGCAACGCACCAGCGGCGTTAATCTCCCGAGGCAATGACATCGCCGCCAGCGGTGTCTGGTAAGCCAGCAGCATTGCGGTGATTTCCAAGTCTTCCTCGTGCGCATGATCTGCGTGATCTGCGTGTGCTTCGTCATGATCATGGGCATCAGCATGCTCTTCGTCATGGTCATGCGCTTTGTCATCATGCGAGTCGTGATCATGTTCCTTTTCGTGGTCGTGTTCCTTTTCGTGGTCGTGTTCCTTTACGTGATCGTGTTCCTTTTCGTGATCGTGTTCTGCATGATGATCATGCTCTGTGTCATGGTCATGCTCGGCGTCATGATCGTGCTCAGTGTGATGATCATGCTCTGAGTCGCGGCCGTGCTCTGAGTCGTGGTCGTGATGTTCGTCGTGATCATGCGCTGAGTCGTGGTCGTGTTCCTCGGCATGGTCCTGTTCGTCTGCATGATCATCATCGTGCCCATGCGCCGCTTCTTCCGCGTGCAGTTCCCAAACACTGTCCAGTGACGTTACCACCAACCTGTCAATGACATTTCCCGTCGGCGCCAGCACGCCAACCACCCGGTAGAGCTGTGAATCATGACTATGCCCACCGTCCACCAGCCCATGTGCGCCGGCAAAGGTTGATCCCACTCCCAATCCTGTCGCCTGCGCGACAGCAGACCCCAACACGGCCTGCATCGATTCGTTCCAGATCTGCCCGGCCGTAACTTGGGCGCCATACAATTCGACGTATTGTGGTGTTGTACCGACAATGCGGAAGCCGCGAAAGCTGTCGCCAAGCGACAGCGGAATGCCTGCGGCCACCCGCGGATCATCCGCCCAGCGCTGTGCCTCTTCGAGCCGGATGTTTCCCGGGGGCACATCTGCGTGGTAAACCGCAGAAAGCACCAACTGCACCGGGCTACCCTGAGCGCCCACCACCAGATCGATGCCTTCTGCATCTCGCGACATGGTTTGTGCCAGCTGCACGCCGGCTAACAGCAGCAACACAATACTGGCAGTGCCGAGCGCCATAAGCAGCACGTTCACCGCTGTAGTCAGTGGCGACAGACTCAGATTGGCTAAAGCCAGACGCACCCAGGTCAAGGCAATGGCTCCATTTCCAGCTCACTATCCAGTTGTCCGCGAATCCGCTGATCATGCGTAACCACCACCAGCGCCGCGCCAACCGCCTCCGCAGAATCCCGCAACAGGCTTAGCGCCTGACGCGCATGACCATCGTCCAGCGCGGAGGTGGGTTCATCAGCCAAAACCAGCGCCGGCCCGTGCACCAACGCGCGTGCAATCGCCACGCGCTGAGCCTGGCCCTGACTTAACATCCGCGGTTTGTGCTGAGCAAAATCGGTTAAACCGAGCTGTCCCAATAAAGCGTTAATGAGCGCGTCGTCGCGCGGTTGACGGGACAACTGACGGGCCAGCTGAATATTCTGCCGGACGTTCAACGCCGGCATCAGAAACAGGCGTTGGAATACCATGCCGATATGCCGGCCACGAAAACGGTCCAGCTGGGCACCGCTCATGCCGGTAATATCCTGGCCCAGAATGCGGATACTACCACTGCCCGGTTTTAACAAGCCTGCAAGCAGATGCAGCAAAGTGGTTTTGCCACAACCGGACGGGCCAAGCACGGCCAGGCTGGAACCGGCGGTCAGCTGAAATTCATCTAACTGAATAATGTCTCGTGAACCGTAGCTAAAACTCAGGCCACTCACTTCAATCACAGCATTGCTGTCGATTGTAGTCACAAGATTTACAACTCCGCATCCACAGGGGTTGGGTAACGCTGAAACCAGCGCCAGAGGTGTGCCCCACCCAGGAGACTACCTCCGGCCAGCGTCAGCGGCACTTCGTAGTCGTGAAGCGGCTCAACGCTGACTGCAACAATCATGGTCGCGAGACCGACCAGGGCCATTGAGATAAACCACTTGCCTTTGCCGCCGACGTCAGCACGCCACACCACCCAGAGTGTAATGGGCGCCGTGACCAGCAGCAACGCGACATGGATGAAGTGATCGTCTCCGAGCTGACCAATCATGGGCAATGAGGCGAGCAACAACGGCAAGCCCAGACAGTGCAACATGCACACAGATGACAATCCTACGGCGCACAGGTCCCAGACCCGCGAAGCCTGCGGTCTTTTGACACTTTGAATATTCAAGGAGAAATGTTTGCAACGTATAAAAATGTTATGTTATATCATTCACTGATCCACCGACAAGCACACTGATGCCGAACATTCTTCACCGCTGGCACCGCAAGACGGCGCAGCGCCAGACCACACGTGTCCTGGCGTTCAGCTTCGCCTGCGCTGTGCTGTTCGGTGCGCAGTGGATCGCGGTGACGCATGCGCACGAAGAATGCCACGAGCACGTTTGCATGGCTTGCGGTTTATCGAATGACGACGCACATACAGCCGTTAACCTGCTGCCGACCGCTTCTATTCCATCAAATGCATGGCTGACAGACAGCCTTTCAAACTCGCTGACTACGCCCAGCGCGCATTTTGGACACATCCGCGCACCCCCAAGCGTCTAGCCAAACAGCACTAAGAGACCGGGTAGACCGGCCATTTATATCTCATTGGACAGACGACATGAAAATCATAAGAACCAGTGCGTTCAGCGCACTGGCGACGGCGGCGCTATTCAGCAGTTATGCGCCGTCCGCCCTAACACAATCGGAGGCTGAGCCCGCCATTGAAGAGGTTGTAGTGCGCGCCCACCCGCTATCGGCGGAAGGTCTTGCCCAGCCCTCTGCAGTGCTCAACTCGGACCAGCTGCAGCGGGTGGTTGCCAGCTCACTCGGCGAAACCCTGGTTGGGTTGCCCAGTGTACATTCTTCCAGTTTCGGTCAAGCCGTTGGACGCCCGATCATCCGTGGTTTGGGTGGCCCACGCGTAAAAACCATGGAAGACCGCATCGATAGTCTGGATGTGTCCGTTTCGAGTCCGGATCACCTCACCACCGTGGAGCCCTTCGCAGCCAACAGCATCGAGGTGTTAAAAGGACCGAGTACGCTCCTTTACGGCACCGGCGCCATTGGTGGCGTCGTGGATGTACACACCGGCAGGATACCGCACGAAGTTCCAGACAAAGTGTCCGTGCAAGTGGACGCTCGCGGTGCTGACAACGCCGAGCGACGCTCTACCGCAGCCAAATTGGACGCAGGCATTGGCGGATTTGCGATTCACCTCGACGGATTCTATCGCGAAGCTGACGACTACGAGATTCCCGGCTTTGCCGAATCCAGAGGGCTGCGTGCGCTCGAAGAGGCCGAACATGAGGGTGAAGAAGAGCACGAAGAGGAAGAAGAACACGGCCATGAAGAAGAAGAGGCTTTTGGCGAGTTGCCAGGCAGCGATCTGAAGTCACACGGCGGTGCTTTTGGTCTGTCTTATGTCGGTGAGCGCGGCTTCATCGGCCTCGCTGTGTCCAGCTATGAGGCGGAATATGGCCTGCCGGGCCACGGCCATCATGAAGAAGAAGGGCACGATGAGGAGGAAGCTGAAGAGGAGCACGAGGAAGAGGAAGAAGAAGGCAACCCGAACCTCGACCTGGAACAGACGCGAATCGATTTCGAAGCAGGGTTGAGCGAACCGTTCGCCGGCATCGAAAGCATCAATCTGCGTATCGGCGCTAACGACTACGAACACATTGAAGTAGAAGGTAACGGCGAACCTGGAACCACTTTCTCGACGGAAGCGTATGAGGCTCGCATAGAGCTTGTTCACGAAGAAGCACTGGGAATCAAAGGTAGCTTTGGTGTGCAAGTCTCTCAGCGTGAGTTTGAAGCAGACGGCGAAGAAGCTTTCGTCAGACCGGTGGATACTGACAACTACGGGGTGTTCTACG
>JBCCUW010000336.1:0-5193 GCA_039196385.1 Pseudomonadota bacterium | reverse complement strand
GCCACAAAACACGGGCAGACGCGCAAAATTGCCCGATTTGTCGCGGATGCAATATCAGATCTGGGTTATCAAGCTGAATGCAGGGATCTGGCAGAAGACTTCGCGATTGACAGTCTTGACGATTATGCTGCGCTGGTGTTGGCGGCCCCGGTATATAGCGGCAAACATGCCGGTTCCGCAAAGCGTTTTGTGCAGCGCCATGGTAGTCGCTTGAATCAAATACTGTGCGCGTTCTTATCTGTTGGTATGTTTGCGGCGACCAGTGCAGAGGGCCAGCGAACCGCTGAGGAGCAAGCTCGGAGTTTCATAGATGAGACAAGCTGGAATCCCGCGGTTGTGCAAGCCATTGGTGGGGCTTTCAGGTATTCAGGCTTCTCTCGACTATGGCGCTGGCTAATCCGCATGGCAGAACGACTCTTCAAAAAGGAATTGCAGCGGCTGCACTGGCCCAGTCTCACGACAGACCATGAATTTACGGATTGGGAAGGGCTCCAGTGTTTTGTTCAGCAGCTGTGTACTGAAATTACGGATCGGGAAAGCAATTCTGCTCACTCTCTTCAACGATAGAACACGTGTTGGCCGATCCGGGCGACCCGTTTGTACCGCCACTTAGGCCGAATAGAGGCGCTATGAAAAAACAGCGCCCCGCGGACTGTGTCGTAGTGCCTGTTGTGGAGCAGATCGTCAGCGATACTCAGGGCGCGCTGCCAGCTTTTGGCATGTCGCGGGCGATCGCTTTTACCGTCGCACCACCAGGAGAACTGACAGGGTGGTGTTTCACCACCTTGCTTGACCACTGTACACACAGAATCCGGGAAGCGGGAGTCTGCTACCCGGTTCAGCACCACTGCGCCAACCGCAGCCATGCCGCGGTTGATTTCACCGCGCGCTTCCCAATACATGGCCAGGGCCAGACAATGCTGGTCGGCGGGCCGATGGGCTGACACTTCCATGTTATACGTCGCGCAAAACACCGCTGTTAGCAATATGAGTGGTCTAAACATAGCCGCCTTTTTGTCGATGGTTGAGGTACATTATTCAAGACGCGATCTGAACGTTTTTTAAACGGTCACCCTGGCCGGGAACGTATCTGCTGAGAATGTGAACGGGTTGGCAAAACCTCAAGCGCTCTTGTCCATGGTACAGAACCCTCGCGTTCAGACACTTGTCCTGGCTAAAATGCCTGATCATTACCGAGAGCCTGAACCATGGCAGAATTTATTGATTACGTTGTGACCAACAGCGTGGGCACAATCACCATCAACCGTCCACAAGCGCGCAATGCGATGACCTTTGCCATGCTAGGAGACTTTATTCGGATATTGGGTGAAGCGGGTGCAGACCCTGACGCCAAAGTTGTTGTGGTGACAGGTGTTCCTGGCGCGTTTTGCGCCGGTACCGACTTAAAAGACCTGTCGACGATTCCAGGCGAAAAGCGTGGCTTGCGCGGCACTGCTGAAGAACGCGGCAAGTGGTGGCCTATTGTTGAGTGTCCAAAACCGGTCATTGGTGCAATAGATGGACCGGCGGTGGGCATGGGCGCGGAGTTCTCTTCACAATGTGATGTGCGTTTGTGTTCACCTAACGCGCGATTTGCCTGGAACTTTGCGCATCGTGGTCTGGTGCCGGATACCGGTGCCGGCAGCTGGTTGCTACCGCGGTTGATTGGTGTACAAAGGGCAATGAAATTGCTCTACACCGGCGATTTTCTATCGGCCGAAGAGGCGCTGGCCATTGCCTACGTTGATGAAATTGTGCCTTCTGATCAGTTGTTGGAGAAAGCCCAGTCACTGGGTGAGCGAATTGCCATGAACTCTCCGTTCTCACATGCCCGCATGAAATCTCTGGTGTATGAAGGGCTGGGTGCGGATGTAGCAGATCACATGACACGCCACACCCAGGCGATGGCAGAGTGTTTTGCTTCGGATGATCACCGCGAGGGGGTTGCTGCCTTTCTGGAACGTCGCGATGCAAATTTCACTGGAAAGTAAGCGGATGAGAAAGCTAAAAACGGCACTCTTGTTCATTTCCGTCACCTGTATTTCGGCCTGCGCCATACTGGACCCGACGCTTGAGGCTTATGTCGTGAACGTTACGCCACTATCCAGCAGTCTTTTGGAACAACGCGCGCGGTTAACGATGCGGCTGCAGAACTTGAGTGACACCCCCGTCAGCGCCAACGGCATAGACGTGCGCTTGATTGTCAACGAGCGGCAGCTGGCCAGGGGCGTGGCGAACAAAGAAATTGTCGTAGCAGGCTTGTCGGAGACCACCACCAGCGTGGATCTCAGTTCCCGATCCATTGACGCCATCCGACAGGTGATTGGTATTCAGCAACGGGATACGTACAGCTATCGGTTGAAAGGCCGCTTGCACACAGCGGGTCGTGATCATCGCTTCGATCATGGCGGTGAGATATCGCGGCAGGAACTGCTGGGTCTCTTGCAAGCTGCACCATAGGCTCCTGCATGCTGCCACCCTGGACAGTCGGTCCACTCGTGTCGACAGAATGATCACGCTGCTTCTGCAGTAAAGTATGATATGTTATAACGTCTCGGAAATTAAGCGGAGCCGTTATGCACGCCCACGACCGCAACCCAGAACCTGAATTGCAGACCCGCAACTACGCGCAACAACCGGAACAAATCGCCAGTGTGCCTCAGCCGGTCGCCGGGTTCGCTCAGGCTCTGATAGCCTCTCGGTCGCTGCCTGACGCTGTGCGCATCCCCAGGATCATCGTACAACCCGATTTGCTGACGGGTGAACTCAATGCTGCGCTGGCGCAGTTTGCGGATCAGCCGGGTTATGCTGAGTTTGTCGCGTGCATTGCTGCATGGGCGGTGACATTCGGTGAGATCAGTCACACAGATGCGTTCAGTTTGCGGTTATCTCACTCACGCGGCCCGACGTGCCCGCGTTTTCACAAGGATGCAGTCCACACACGACTGATTGCTTCGCTGGCGGGCCCGGGTACGGAGTGGATTCCGGCTGAGTTTGTCCAGTACTCCGAAACGGGAGACATCCAACAGAATCCATCACCGGAGGTTGTACAACAACTTTCGGAGGGTGCAGCAGGGTTGTTCAGAGGCTCCCGATTTGAGTTGGACGATGGTGAATGGGTTGCCAACGCCGGTGTAGTGCACCGCTCGCCCCACGTATCGCAGGACCGGGTATTGTTGACGCTGGACGTGGCCGCGTGAGAAGGGCCGCATGAGAGTGGCCGCATGAGAGTGGCCGCATGAGATTGCTTCGGTGACCATCGAGGCACGGTCTCGTATACCGGTAACCGTCTTAACCGGCTTCCTGGGTAGCGGCAAAACCACCGTACTGCGGCACCTGAGCCAGAGTGATGGACTCAGCCGCACACTGGTGCTGGTGAATGAATTTGGTGAAGTCGGACTGGATCACCAACTGCTCACGCCGATTGCTGACGATACATTGGTAGCCATCGACAGCGGTTGTATCTGCTGTACCATCCGCTCCGATCTGGCCCAGACTCTGGCGGCAGCGCCCGCTCGTTATGCCCGGGATGGCCAGCGTTGGTTTGACCGGGTTGTTATCGAAACGACCGGCATTGCTGATCCGGCACCAATTCTGCAAACAATTCTGGGTGAGGCCGCGGTGAGTCGCCAATATAGTCTGGCAGGCGTGGTGACCACGGTGGATGCGGTAAACGGCTTGTCGTCTATCGATGCTCACCCGGAAGCTCTCAAGCAGGTGGCCGTAGCGGATCGTATTCTGTTGACCAAAGAGGATCTGGTTGAGCCGGATGCACTTGACTCGCTGTTATGTCGCATTAAGGAAATAGCGCCGTCGGCACCCGTTTCGCCTGTGGTGCATGGAGCAGCTGAAGTTGATTGGTTTTTTGCCGGTGAAGGTTATGGATTAGAAGGCAAACACCCGGATGTAGAATCCTGGTTGTTAGCTGAAGGTCAAAGGGATGACAAGGACCATCACCGGCATTCTCATCACAGTGATGGTCATGATCACAATCGGCATGGCCGAATTCAGGCCAGTTGCCTGACCTTTACTGAGCCCGTGGATGCGGCTTTGTTCGAAGCTTGTCTGCAATCCCTGTTGATGTTTCGTGGTGTAGACCTCTTACGCATCAAGGGCATAATCAACGTTGAGGGAATGGACAAGCCCATGGTGATACACGGTGTACAGCACGTCTTTCACCCGCCTGAAATACTGGAGCAATGGCCGGGTGACAACCGGGATACGCGCATTGTGATTATTGCTCGAGATCTGGATCACGAAGCGTTGCGCGAGTGTTTTGCGGGCCTGGGGCTGGCTGCGCAGGCCAACCCGGTTTAACAAGCCCGCAAAACTACGCGCGGTCAGATCCTGATGGTCACGCCACCCTCGATCGTCCGGCCCGGCTGTGGTGCCAGGTCTTTGATAAACGATGTGTGGTAGCGTTGCTCGTCATCAGTCAGGTTTTCACCTCGCACAAAGAACTCTATTGTGCTGTCGCCGAGGCCTGCGCGATAGCCTAAGTAAGCACGTAAGTTATCGTAGCCCCGCGTGGGAAGCTCATTCGGTGAAACATCATCCTGAGAATCAACCTGGGTGAAATTAATCTCCGCGACAAAATTGTTCCAGGTCAGCACGCTGCCCACCCGCCAGCGCTGTGGCGGGATACGTGGCAGATCGTCGTCCTCGGTTCCGGACAGACGCGCCCGCACTGTGTCAAACCCCGCGTTAAAGGCCAGTGAGCCACCGTCCCAACGTAACGCCTGCCAATTCACATCTGCTTCGAAACCCTGAAAGTCAGCGTCCTGTTGCTGCCATTGCAGAACCGGGAGTTCATCTCTTTCTTCGCCTGTTGCCAGCTCAAAGATAAAGTCGTCAAAGTCCGTCCTGTAAGCGCTCAGCATGAAGCTGAAGCCTTCGTTAACGTATTCGACAGATGCTGCAATGTTAAACGCGACTTCTTTGTCGAGCTGCGAGTCACCTATTTCGAAACTGCTGGTGGCCAGGTGAGGACCGTTGGAGTACAGCTCTTCCGCAACCGGTGCGCGGCTGGAGTGATCAATCTGGGCAGATACTGTCCAGTGATCGCCCATCGGCCGGATCACACCCAGAGACACCGCCTGCAGATTGAAGTTACGGGATTCGTTTTCCGTCGGTTTGTGTTTTACGCGTTCCAGGCGCACACCACCTTCAACCTGGTATTTACCGAAATATCGT
>JBCCUW010000335.1:0-5214 GCA_039196385.1 Pseudomonadota bacterium | reverse complement strand
TCACAGGCTTCTCCAAATCAGTGCATTCGCTCACACCCAGCCCCTGATTTTAGGGTGTTTGGCGCCACTAAAATAGGGTTGTGTTGCGCTGTGAGACCTGACCCCTGCATACTGGCTTGGATGAACAAAGCCGATGAAAATCGCCAGCAAATTGTGGCTGCCGTGGCCGCACACCTGCTCCGCGAAGGGTTCCAGAACAGTGGGCTGCGGGCGCTGGCGAGAGCAGCGGGACGCAGCGACCGCATGCTGATGTATTATTTTTCGACGAAAGAAGAAATTGTTGCTGAAGCCATGTTACTGAGTGCCGGGCGTCTGGCGGAAGAGCTGGAGGCAAGCCTACCCGGGACAGGGCACAGCACCACCCACATCATCGATGTGCTGATGACCGCCACCCAACGGCAAACGGTGCAGCCTGTAATTCGCCTATGGTTTGAAATTGTCGGGTTAGCCATGCGCGGCCAGGAACCCTACCTGACCACTGCACGTCTGATCCTGCACAACTGGCATAGCTGGCTGAAGCAGAAAATGGATCCCAAAGATCATGCAGAAAGCCACTCGCTGCTGGCCCAATTGGAAGGCCAACTGCTGCTCAGCCTGTTAGATACCAACGCCAAGCCAGCGGCGTTAAACCACTAAACATCCGCCACGTTGCGCGGCACATCACGGAACGGCCCGGTGTCAAAGCGAGGCTCCTTCGGCAGCTGCAATACCCTCTCGGCAATAATGTTTTTCTGGATCTCGTCGGTGCCACCGGCGATGGATATGGCCGGTACAGAAACCAGAATTTCCGCAATCAGGCCGTCCATGGGTGAATCAGCACCGGTTAACATGGCGTCGGTACCGGAAACAAGCGTGTGCACGTGAGAGGCCTGCCGGGCAATAACACTGGCGGCAAGCTTGCCGATAGATCCCTCTGGAATCACATTGGTTTGTCCCGTGCGGCACTTCTGCTCGGCACTCAACGCCGCCAGGTCAGCGGCTTTTTTCATGGCCAGTAGTTTAGCCAGTTCCTGGCGCACCAGCGGATCGCCCAAAGCGCCGGTGGCTGCGGCTCTCGGCCACGCCAGATCCACTCGACCCGCGCGCTGTGGGTACCAGGTGTAAGGTTCCAGCGCGACGGCTAATTCCTGCCGATACTGTGCATAGATGGGCCCCGCAAGGTCTTTCACGCGGCCGCCCGAGCGGTCGCCGCCAAACCCCTGGCGTTCTGCAGATAAGGTGGTTGCGGCAATTTTCCAGCCCTCCCCTTCTGCCCCCAGCAGGTCTTCAGCCAGGACTTCAGCATCTACCATAAACACTTCGTTGAACGAAGCGTGGCCGTTCATCTGCCGCAGCGGGCGCACCTCCACCCCAGGCTGCCGCATGTTGATGAGAAAGTAGCTGATGCCCTGGTGCTTGGGTACATCCCAATCGGTGCGCGCAACTAAAATGCCGTAATCGGCATGATGCGCACTGGTATTCCACACTTTTTGACCGTTGATAATCCACTTGTCACCGTGTTTTTCCGCCTTGGTAGTCAAACCCGCCAGATCCGAGCCACTGCCCGGTTCGCTGAACAACTGGCACCACGCATGCTCACCGGTCAGAATCGGACGCAGGTATTTTTCTTTCTGCGCCTGATTGCCATGCACCAGAATGGTGTGTGAGGCAAGTTTGCCCGGCCCGCCCTGAGCAACACCCACCGCGCCATGGGCATCAAACGCCTGCGCGACCGCGGCCGCCTGCTCCGGTGAATAATTACGTCCGTAAAACTCTTCCGGCCAGGCAGGTGCTGCCCAACCACCTTCCACCAGGCGGTCTCGCCAAACCCCCAGATCCAGGTCCGTAGACCAGTTTTCCTGCAACCAGGCGTCGACTTCAGCCTTAATATCCTGCACGGCTATCTGTGGGTGATCAGACATGTGCGTTCTCCTCTTCCAAGCGTTGGATCATACGTTCTCGATGCCAGCCCGCCGTACCTAGAAATACTTCTGAACTCTTGGCTCGCTTGAACCACAGATGCGTATCTTCTTCCCAAGTGAAACCAATCCCGCCGCGCAGTTGAATGGCTTGTTTTGCCACGCTCAGATAGGCTTCGCTGGCCAACGCCTTGGCCATATTCGGACTGTAAACATCTCCCTCACCACCGGCCAGGAAGCGACCCGCAGCGTGAGTCATGGCCTTGGCCAGCTCCAGCTCAAGCATCAGGTCAGCACACCGATGTTTGAGTGCCTGAAAAGAACCGATCGTACGGCCGAACTGCACGCGGATTTTCATGTAGTCGATGGTTGATTCGAACAGATGTTCAGCGCCACCAATCATCTCGTGAGCCAGCATCGTGGCCATCTGGTCCCACAACAACTCAACCTGGCCGGGCTCCGCTTGACCCAGCGCCTGCACTGGCACCCGCGTAAACGCCACGCGGGCCAGCTTGCGCGTGGCATCCATCGACTGCAACGGAGTCACCTCAGCCTGGTCTGGGGTCACCGCGAACAGCGCCAACCCGTCCTGCCCCCCGGCTAACACAATCAACGTATCCGCCGCCTGCACATCTACAACCAATTCGGCCTGTCCACTCAAATGTCCATCCTGCACCTGCAACTGTTCACCAAGTTCCTCGGGTGACGCCAGACTATCCAGTACCAGACAGGCAATGCTGGTCCCCGCTGCCAGAGACGGCAACAGCGCCTGTTTGTGCACCTCGTCGGCCATCAGCAGAATGGCATTTGCGGCCATGACCGCGGAACTGAAGAACGGGCCACAATAAAGATGCCGCCCCATCTCCTGAGCAATCAGCCCCAACTCCACCAGACCAAAACCAAATCCCCCATACTGCTCAGGAATGTGCGTGCCCAGCAGCCCCACTTCCTGACTGAGTTGCTGCCAGACTTCCGGATCGTATCCTTCCGCCGTCTCCATCAGCGTACGCACCGCCGCAGGCGGAGACTTATCCGTCAAAAAACGAGACACCACATCGCGAAACTGAAGCTGATCTTCGGTGAACCCTACATCCATTTTCCATCCATTTTCTAAGTACTCTCCCAGAAACAGCCTGACATTATACATAGCCGGAACCACAGCAGCGGGATACTCACGGACATGATTGCGAGTCCTGATCAATCACCTTAGCCTTGATGGAGTTTTTGTACCGTGTTCCAATAACTGTCGCGATGCCAATCACACAGGGACCTTCGACCATGCCTGCAGATGACAAGACACCGGAATCGCAAACGAGCAGTCAAGCCTGTCCCGTGCACCTGGGAGATGTTGATCTATTTGCGCCGGGTGCACAGGAAAACTGGTATGCAAGCTATGACATTCTGCATGGCGAGGCGCCGGTGCACCGTATTCCCGGTGAAGGTTTTGCCCCGGGCACCGACGCTTTTGTGTTGTGCAAACATGATGACATTGCTGCAGTTGTGCGCGATCAGGAACGTTTCCCCTTGCCGGGCAGTTTGTTTGTGCAACAGGTCCTGGCCCAGGGCGGTGACCCGTTCGAACAGGAAAACGTCAATGTGATGATCGCCGCGATGACATCGCTGCGGCCTAATCCGGAAATGTGGCGGGCCCACCGTCAGGAACTGACCGATCCCTGGGTAGGACCGGGAGCCGGACGTAACGAACCCATGATCCAGGCATTGGCTGATGAGCTGATCGGCAAATGGATCGATACCGGGCAGGTGGAGTTTGTCGGGCAGTTTGCGCAGCCGCTGCCGCAGATGGTCATGGCCAGCATTCTCGGCTGGCCGCTTGACGACCTCAGCCTGCTGAAGTACTACGGTGACGGTTGTGTCAAACCGTTTGTCTACGGCAGCGGGCACCGTAACGTGCTACCGGAAGCAGAGATCAAATCCCAATTTGCCGTTTTGAATGAATTCAAGCAATACACTGCTGACCTGATTGCGCATAAGCGCCAGCATCCCGCAGAGGATATGATTTCTTTTCTTACCCAGGTCGAATATTCGCCGCTTCAGCGACGGCTGACGGACGGTGAAATCAACGGCATTGTTTACGCCATGGTCATTGGCGGGCTGGAAACCACGCAGTACGCGCTGGCTGAGCAGATGCAGTTGCTGATTGAGCAGCCGGATGTCTGGCAATCACTCAAAGCGGATCGTGGCCAGGTTCGTGCCTTTACCGAGGAGGGCATGCGTTTGCGGGCACCAACACAGGGGCTGTCGACGCGGATTACCAGCCAGGATGAGGTGTTCCACGGCGTTGAGGTACCCAAGGGGTCTTTTCTGCACTTACGCTGGGCGGCTGCTAACATTGACCCGGACGAATGGGAGTGCCCGAAAGAACTGCGGCTTAACCGCAAAGCCGGCACCCGGCATTTAACTTTTTCCCAGGGCGCGCGGGTTTGCCCGGGCGCCAGTTTGTCGCGCCTCGAGCAGGTTGTGGCGTGGAATAAGTTACTCGATCGGGTGGATGGGTTTGCTTACGCAGACGGCAACGACTTTCTGCACCAACCCGGCATTATGCTGGGCATATTGGAGTTGCACCTGCAGGTGACCCGGGCGGGTTAAGCGGGCATCACCTGAGTGGTGTGCCCTCTTACCTTTGAGAGTGCCTTGTACCTTAGAGAGTACCTTGCACCTTAGAGAGTGCCTTAGCGAGGCGCCATACGAATGGCGCCGTCCAGGCGCACATCTTCGCCGTTGAAGTACGCGTTGCGGCACATCTCCACAGCCAGCGAAGCGTATTCTTCCGGTGCGCCTAAACGCGCCGGGTTGGGTACCTGGGCACCCAGGGCCTGTTTGACGTTTTCAGGCGCACCCTGCAGCAGCGGGGTATCGAAGATGCCCGGCAGAATCGTATTGATACGGATCAACTCGCGGGACAGGTCGCGAGCAATCGGCAGTGTCATGCCGACTACGCCGCCTTTCGAAGCAGAATAGGAAGCCTGGCCGATCTGTCCATCTTCCGCGGCCACAGACGCGGTGTTGACGATCGCCCCGCGTTCTCCATCAATGGGGTCGAGGGTAGCCATACCCTGGGCGGATTTGGCAATGCAACGGAACGTGCCTACCAGGTTGATCTGGATAATCAGGTCAAAGGCGTCCAGCGGGAAGTGGCTGATCTCACCGGTTTCTTTGTTGCGGCTGATGGTTTTGATGGCGTTGCCGGTACCCGCGCAGTTGATGAGAATGCGTTCCTGTCCAATGGCTTCGCGCGACTTTACAAACCCCGCATCAACGGATTCGTCAGAAGTGACGTTGACGTTGCAGAATACGC
>JBCCUW010000334.1:0-5233 GCA_039196385.1 Pseudomonadota bacterium | reverse complement strand
TTGAACTGAACGCCATAACCGTCTGCTCGCCTTAGCACTTTTTCCGTAGCCGATATAGTCTCCAGATGCTGCGAATAACTGAACCGCCACTTTCTATCGAGTCCATTGTAGGTGCGCACCCATTCCAAGGGCATAACGCCGGTTCCACGATAGTCGACTTCAGATAAGTACTTGTTGCCGGAGCCGAAGTAAATTGGAGCTGGACTGCTCGGTTCACAACTAGCACCGATTTCTCTGTAAGGACCTTCGCAGACACTGCTTCCGTCGTCATGCATCCCAGGCAAACAGTTTGCAACCCGGTAAGCTGAGTAACCGCAACGCATATCGTTCTGATAGTCACAAACCGGATGATTTTCGCTTTCACACAGATAGCTTCGACCACCTGGGATCCAACCAGGCGGAGGAATGTCTCCATTACCCTCGGGGTAAGAGTTGGAAAGACAGTACGTGCTGCACGGCGTAAATCCCGCAGCCTCAGCGGATTCACAAGCCAGCGTAGTTCGCAAAGCACTATCCAGCGTGGTTTCTTGTCCCATCCAAGTTATGGTGTCGTTTGCATTGGCAGTTGCCGCATACAGAAAAACTGAAACACTGACAGCAAGTACCGCCAGTTTCTTAACGAGTATCGAAAAAGTCTCTACGCTCTTTCCCTGAGACATCCCCCTGGACAATGAAACGTTAGACGAAGATCTTTGTTTAATTCGGGCACGCGAGCGGGTTATCTGGACAAGCAAAATGCCAAACTCCTTTTGGTATACGATTTACTTATTCAGGCTCTTCCTAGGTTATTGAGCCTTTATGCGACCCAACTAAATCACGGCGTCAGAAAAATTTCAACCCTAACAACAGATATTAGCTAATCTATTTTGAATTGACTTTGTTTCAGCTTTCTAACAGCGCCAAATTGACAGTTTTATGAAGGCGCGCACTCTCACCTCACCACCGTCTTCAACGCCTCGTCAGCCATTTTGTTCACCGCCTGCAGCACACGGCGCTCGTGCGCATCCGTCAGGTTCCAGCGATGCATCCCCAGAATCGGGCTGAGTAAAGCCACCAGATCCCACTGGGCCAGATCCTGCGCATGATACGGGGCGTTAGCAAAATAGTGCACCGTGAAGGCGTGCATGGCAGCCTCACCCCACAGCCAGCGGATTTCAAACCGTGCGTTGCTCACGTCGGCCAGCGGGCACCCCGCGGCGGCATCACTCCAGTCCACGACGCCAACCAGTTCTTTGCGCTTGAACAACAGGTTGCCCGGCCAGAAGTCACCGTGCAGCAACACCTTATCCTGCCCGGGAGGCATACCCCGGCTCAGCGCTTCCGCCACTGCGGCGTACTGGGGAAACTGGCTGCGCAGAGCAGCAACCCGTTTGCTGAACCCGGTTTCGAACCGCCGCATGCGTTGAGGAATGGGCGTGCCGTGAATGCGCGCCAGTAGTTCGGCGGCTTGTTCGGCATAAGCTACGTAGTCGATAGGCCGCGACACGGGCTTGCCGGGCAGCCAGTCCAGCAGCATGCCGGTGGTGGAGCCTTCGCGTTTGACGCCATGGCAAGCGGTTACCGGTAGTTCAGCCGCATGTAATGTGTTCAGCAGCAGCGACTCACGCCAGCACAATTCCAACGGAGTGTCGGTCAGCCGCAGCGCTGTGCGGTCACGACGCCCACCAGCACGGTATTCCACCCCATAAACCCGCGAGGTCACGCCATCACCCAGCTGTTGCCAGTGGTCGATTTTCACATCCGGAAACCACAGCGACAGCCAGTGGCGGACGTCCTTTTTCTTCAATTCAGCTTTCGGCATGCCCGGAGACCTGGCCTCGCACGCCGGGATTTATCTCGACCTTGATAAAATCACCCTCACCCTGCACAGTCACAGCCAATTACTTGAACAACAATTTTGTGGAGAGACCTCCGCGGGGACAATTGGAGCATATCTATGAGTGAATTGGCATTTGCTTCGGCGACTGAATTAGCGGCAAAAATTAGCAACAAAGACATCTCTGCGGTTGAGTTATTGCAACATTACCTGGATCGGGTGGACAAATATAACCCCGATTTAAACGCCATTGTGGTCGATATGCGCGAGCAGGCATTGGCTGCCGCCCAGGCGATGGACGACGATCTGGCCGCCGGTAAGCCCACGGGGCCGCTGCATGGCGTCCCCATGACCATCAAGGAGTCTTACAACGTGGCCGGCACCGCCACCACCTGGGGCAATCCGGAGTGGCGCGACAACATCCCCGATGAAGATGCAGAGTCGATCAAGAAGCTAAAGTCGGCCGGTGTGAACATCTTCGGCAAAACCAACGTGCCACTGTCATTGGCAGACTTTCAAAGCTACAACGAGGTGTATGGCACCACGAACAACCCCTACGACCACAGCCGTGGGCCCGGGGGCTCTTCCGGCGGCTCTGCCGCAGCCCTGGCGGCAGGCTTAACGGGGCTTGAGACGGGTTCGGATATCGGCGGCTCCATCCGCAATCCAGCCCACTACTGTGGCGTGTTCGGTCACAAACCTACCTATAACCTACTGTGGATGCGTGGCCACGCGCCGCCCGGGGATGTGCGTAGTTCGTCAGACATCTCGGTGATCGGCCCGCTGGCCCGTTCAGCAGCAGACCTGGATGTTTCGGTGCGCACGATGGCGGGTCCGGATGAGATTACTGCCCGTGGGTTTCAGCTGAATTTGCCGGAATGGCGAGGGCGGCAATTGGGCGACCTGCGCGTGGCGGTGTGGAAAAACGACGAGCAGGCACCGGTGGCCAATGAGGTCGAAGCCCGGGTGACCCAGGTGGCGGAAGCCTTGGCCGGGGGTGGCGCACGCCTGGACGATGCCGCCCGACCGGCGTTCAGCAGTGAACACACCCACGCCACGTACAACAACCTTCTGCAGGCCACCATGGCCATGCGCATGCCGGAAGAAGAATACGCCAGCCTCAAGGCTTACGTGAACGAGCTGGACCCGAACGATCAGAGCCAGGGCGCCAAGGTACTGCGCGCCCAGGTCTCCAGCTTCAAAGACTGGGGTGCGGCCAATGAGCTGCGCCACAAGTTGCGCTGGCAGTGGCACGAGTTCTTTAAAGAATACGACGTGCTGATCACCCCGATTATGGCCACAGCGGCCTTTCCCCACGATCAGCGCAAATTCGGCGAACGAACCCTGATGGTGGACAATCAGGAGCGGCCATATTTCGAGCAGGTGTTCTGGGCAGGGCTGACCGGCGTGTCTTTCCTGCCATCCACGGTGATACCAACCGGTTTGAACGGCGAAGGCCTACCGATTGGCGTGCAGATTGTCGGCCCGGAGTACGCAGACCTGATCACCATAGGCGTGGCGGACGAGTTGCAGCAGATGGGCTTCAACTTCACGCCCCCACCGAACTACATCGATTGATTGTGGACTTAACCAAGCCCTGACCGCACAAAGTGACGGCTTAAAGAGATGGCTGACCAGCACACGACCACAGCACGGGCGCACCCCAATATTGCGTTGGTGAAGTATTGGGGCAAGCAGGACAAACCCGGCAATATTCCTGCGACGCCCAACCTGTCGATCACGCTGTCCGGGCTGTACACCGAAACCCGCATCAGCACCCAGGACACAGACGAATTCTGGTTGAATGGCCGCCAGGTCACCGACAGTAAGGTCCAGCGTTTTTTGGCGGCCCTGCGTAACCATCATTCCGTGGCCCCGCTGAAGATCGAGTCGAGCAACAACTTCCCTACCGGAGCAGGTCTGGCCTCCTCAGCGTCAGGTTTTGCCGCGTTGATCACCGCCATCAACAGCCACGCCCACCTGGGGCTGAATGCTGAACTGATGTCCGAATGGGCCCGCCAGGGTTCCGCGTCTGCGGCGCGTTCCTTATTCGCCGGTTACGTTGCACTGGTACCGCCACTGTGGCGCGCACAACAGTTTGCGCCAGCGGAACATTGGCCCCTGGCCGTGGTGGTGGCGATTACCAGTCGCGCCACCAAAGATGTTTCCAGCACAAAAGGCATGGAGATATCACGCAAGACATCGCCGTACTACAACGCCTGGCTGCGCTCCAGCGGCGATGACTTTGCCCGCGCATCCGACGCCATCACCCAGCGCGATTTCAGCGCGCTGGCCGACGTAGCAGAACTCAGTTGTCTAAAGATGCACAGCGTTATGCTCACCAGCAGTCCAACGTTGTCTTATTGGAACGAAGCCACGCTGGCCTGCATGGACTGCGTGCGCGAACTGCGCAGCGGTGGCTGCGAAGTGTTCTTTACTATTGATGCGGGCCCCCAGATCAAAGCTGTCTGTATTCCGGACTGCGCTGACCAGGTGAATGCCGCGCTGCAAGCCATTCCAGGGGTACAGGAAACTATGGTCTGCGGCCTGGGCCCCGCCGCCCACGTGCTCACCGAGTGAAAGCCAGCGCGCCGGGCAAAATTGTCTTGTGGGGTGAATACGCCGTGCTCGACGGTGCGCCAGCCGCCGTGTTGGCGGTAGATCGTTACGCAGAAGTGTCGCTCATGACCCGGGCGCAGGGCTGGCAGTTTCGCAGCCGGGGGTTTCAAACCCCTGGCGTCGACACGCCGCTGCCGCACTTCTGCCAAGCCCCTGCAGCACAGGTGGTCGAAGCCATCCTGCAGGCGCACGGGTTTGCTGAGTACCCGCAACCCTTTCAGATCACCTCGGACACCGCTGACTTTTATGACCCCACGGCCAAAGCCAAACTGGGCATTGGTTCATCCGCAGCGGTGTGTACCGCCACTTATCGCCTGTTGGCTGAGTTGCTTAAGTGGACACCTTCGTTACAGGAAGCCGTGCAGATCCACCGCGCCTTTCAGGGCGGCAAAGGCAGCGGCCTGGACGTGGCCGCCAGCTGGCTGGGGGGTACGCTGCGCTTCAGCAGTGTGCAGTCGCAAGTTACCGCCACGCCCTTTACCTGGCCAAGCGATCTGCACTGGAGTGTGATTTGGACCGGCACCAGCAGCAGCACGCCCCAGCACCTCCAGAGCTTCAGCGAATGGATCGCCAAAAACGACATCGAGCCATTGGATGCGCTGGCGGCGCTGAGTGCGGACCTCTTCGATGATCTGACCCTGGAAAAACTGGCCGCTTATCAAGCTCAGTTGCAGCGGCTGGATGACGCAGCGGGCGTTGGAAACCCGTTGGTGCCCTATACCAGCGGGCACCAACGGTGCTCGACCTCGGTCACCGTTTCGGCAAACACGCCTTTCGGGGGCTCGAAGCTTGGCACGG
>JBCCUW010000333.1:0-5263 GCA_039196385.1 Pseudomonadota bacterium | reverse complement strand
GGCTCGCAGTTTCTGGGGCATCCTCCCATTCAACCTTTTACCGTACATGTCTCCGACCCCGACCACGAGTTGGTCAAAGGCATTGAGCCCTTTGAGACGGATGACGAAATTTATCTGTGTCGTATCCACGGTGATCTGCACCACCTCCTGCATTCACGCTTTACCGGTAAAGCCAGCGGCTTTGTGCATGAGGACTGGGATGAAGATGTGCCGCATCCGGTCTACTACATCAACAAGGTAGGCAAAGGTGAGGTACTTTATCTCAATCTGGGCCACTGCCGTGGTCACTATGATATGCAGCCCATGGTGGAGTTTTATCCGCAGATCGAGCGCTGCGCCTGGGATAAGCCGGAATTTTACGAGCTACTGCGTCGGGGTATCCGTTACTGTGCTGATCGGGTCGCCTGATTGCATCGGTTAATCGCCTGCATATAATCAGGGCAGCCGGGCAACTGCACGTAGTTGCCCAGCTCACCTTGCAGCAGTACCTGTCCCGCTGCCTGCAGGAAAATCACGGTGGCTTCAGGGTCATTTTGCCGACGCAGCTGTAAAGTCGTTGTGCTCTGCTTAATAGGCAACAACGGTGTTTGACGCTCGCCGCGCCGGAATTCCAGAAAACCCGCTTCGTTCAAGCTGACCTCCGCAGCAGCGGCCAGGCCCTGGCGCCAGCGCGCCAGCCCGAACCGGCTGCCGGTGGGGTAATAAGTACCCACCAGCGACGCGAGGGTGGCCTGGCTCACAACGATGGGTGCCGGTTTAGCGGGCGGCGCTGCCGTGCGGCTTAGATAAGTCTCAACAAGTCGCTCCACACGACGCAAGGCGGCTGGATTGTCCGTGTTGATATTGATGACGTAACCGCTGTTCAGCGTACTGGCAAATGCCAGACGGCTGCGGTATCCGTCTGCATCACCGCCATGGCCGAACCAGACATGCCCTCTGCGTACGCGCGGGTACAGGCCCGCGCCGTAGCCGAAAGCCAACCCGGATTTGGCGGCCAGGCTGGTTTTTGCCTGAAACAGCGCGTCGCGCCGCAACGCTGACATAACGGTGCTGTCAGCTGCACCCTGCATCAGGTAGGACAACAGACGTGTCAGATCAGACAGGGATCCATTCAGAGCACCAAACGCAGGAAAAACCATGTGCCAATAAGCGATAGGCGTGGTGCCATCAGCCTGAAAGCCACCGGGTAGATCCGGGTCTGGGCTGAAGCTGGCCCCGTGCATGCCTAACGGCTGCAGGACAAGCGCTTGGGCGGCCGCGTCAAAAGTACTGTTGCTAACAGTTTCGATCAGCAGCTGGGTCAAGCCGGGCGCCATATTGCTGTATACATGTTGTTGCCCGGGAGGCCAGAGTGTTTGCCGGTGCGCTGGATTTAGCGCCAGGGCGGCCTGGAGGGTAAGCGCAGAAGGGTAGTTAAATTCGATGCTGGAGAGATCCGGGAAACCAGCCGTCAATTCCAGCAAGTGGTGCACACGGACGGGATCAGTCTGCCGCCACGCGTTGTGCCAGGCAGTGTCGGGTATATGGATGGCCAGTGGGTCATTTAAGTTGAGCTTGCCTTGTTCGGCCAGGGCGAGGGTCGTCAGAGCGGTGATCGTTTTGGTAATGGAGCCCCAGCGCAGTGGTGTCGTGCGGTTGGCGCCCCAAACCGCCGAAGCGGTTTGTGCCGGTTGAATAATAGTGACCGCCAGTACTGGGATATTGTTTGTTGTTTGGATCTCCCGCAACGGTCTGGCCAGATCAGCCGGGAGCGGTGTTGGCTGCTCAGCATGCGGCGTACTGCTTGTTGCATATCCGGGAACTGCTGCCGCCGCCAGTAACAAAAACAGCAACACCAGCCTTAAAGACAGTGTGCGCAAACCGGTGCTGGTGCGCTGGCATTCTGGTGCGTTGCCGCCAACCGCGCTGATATCAGACAATCTGCTCGCCGCTTTTGTATACCGTCAGGCGGGAGTGATCCTGCAGAATGGTGATGTCTTCGAGGGGATTGCCATCCACCACAACAAAATCCGCCAGCTGCCCGGCTGCCAGGGTACCACGGCCCCCTTCTGGGTCTGCGGCCAGACCACCGTTAGCCGTTGCGCAGCGCAGGGCTTCTGCAGGACTCATATCAAACAGCTCAACGAAGTACTCCAGGTCTTTCGCGTACGTGCCATGTGGTGCAATGCTGATGCCGTAGTCACCACCCACCACCAGGCGTACGCCAGCTTCGCGCAGTTTTGCAACAGTCACCTGAGTCGCTTCGATTTCCGCCTGATAACCTTGTTTGATCACAGTTTCCCTGGACACGCCAAGCGACTCGCAGTGTGTCAGGTACGCCACTTCCCAGGCTATGGCTGGCCCTACACAAATTCGCTCGCGCTGCTCCGCTAGCAGGTCCACCGCCTCGTCATCCAGATAGTTGGCGTGCCCGATCAGATCAACACCGGCACGGACGGCCTGCTTGACGGCTGCAGCTGACCGGGCATGGCAGGCGACCCGCAGGCGGCGGCGGTGGGCTTCATCCACAATCGCGTTGGCCTCCTCGTCAGTGAAGGCCAGTTCGCCCGGCGGATTCACCGGATTGATCGCTTCCCCGTCAATAAAGATCTTGACGATATCGACCCCCAATCTGCGTTGTTCACGGACGGCCTTGCGCAGTGCCCAGGGCCCGTCGGCAATTTGACTGAGCCCACCCTTGGAATCGACATTGCTGGCCGTGGCGCCCAGATCACGGCCGGCAGCTGCCAGCCTGGGACCGACAATGGCGCCGCGCTCAATGGCGCCACGCAGCGCAACGTCAATCTGATAAGTCGAGCCGAAGCTGACAGCGCTGGTGAAGCCTGCGCGCAGCATCAGGCGGGCATTTTTCACTGCCGTAATGGTGGCGTCCTCAACGCTGGTATCGCCAATGGCAAAGGGGCTGGCGTCGGCAAACGACAAATGGGCGTGGGTTTCGGTCATGCCCGGCATGACAAAGCCCCCACTGAGTTCCTGCGCCGTTAACCCAGCGGCGCTGGCGGGTAAATTTTCCTGTGAGCCTGCATAAACAACTTTACCGTCTTCCAGCAACAGAGCAGCAGCGGTGACAGGTTCGTCCCGGGTGCCTTCAAAAAGGGTGCATTGGGTAAATAGCTTCTGGCTCATAATGTGTCGTCCTGGTGTATCTTAAGCTGACAGCCGAAGCAGTTGTCTGGCGTTCGGGGACAAGCTGCGGGCAAAATCATCAGCCGCTGACGGTGTGTCCCAGCCGCCGAAGTTCGTGCCGTAAACGAGGCGTTCGTGGCCGACGACCTCCAGCAGGCGCGAGTGGGCAGCGTCGCCATCAACATGGGCATCGAACCAGAGTTTCTGCAACATCTGGTGTATACCTTCTGATTTGATGGACTCGGGTACCCAGGCGCCAAACTGGCTCATGCCGATAAAACGGTCCAGGAAGTAAGCGATGCCGCCGCCGCCGTGTGAGATACACAGGTCCAATTCGGGGTGCCGTTCGTACACAGCGCCAAATAGCAGGGTGGCAATGGCCAGCATCTCTTCGTAGGGATAGCCCAGCAGAATGGTCAGATTGAAGCGGTTCAGACGCGGGTCATTGGGCCCGGCATCACCGCCGGAAGACGCTGGGTGAAGAAACAACGGTACATTCAGTTGCACCAGAGTGCGGTAGAAATCATCCAGGCTCGGATCATCGAGCGGACAGGGAAAGTCGGTGCCTGTGTAGGCGGCCACCAGTCCCAACTGTTGTGTGCAGCGCTCCAACTCCCGGTTCGCGGCGTCGACATCCTGCATCGGCAGGCAGGCGGCACCCAGCAGCTGCTCGGGGTGTTGGCTGACCAGCTCTGCCATGGCATCGTTGTGTATCTGACAGAAGCGTGTGGCCACATCAGCGGGTATGTGATGAAACATGGTGAGCGGGTTGGGTGACAATAGTTGTCGGGTGATACCCATGGCGGCCATTTTTTCCAGGCGCTTGTTGGTGTCCATGAACACCGTCCCCCGATAGTCCATCGGTTTCATCTGGTACTGGCCGATGCGGAAAAATGGCACCCCGTTTTGATCGCGGCCCAGTTCCGGGCCAAACTTGCCGGCCTGCTCGAAGCCCGCTTCCAGCACAACGTGCGCGTGTAGATCAATAACTTCTTCGGACATTATTGCTCCCTCTCTTTGTGCGGCAGACAGCCGAGTTTTTTGGCAGGCAGCCGGGGGTTTTATCAGTCGGCGAAGAACACGGTTTTCTTTTCGCCGTTTGGTCCGTAAACGGGTTCGCTGCGTTCGACGAGGTAGGCTTGATTGTCACTGCTGCGCACCTTGGCCTGACCGAGCAGTTCCACCATGGCCAGGTAGTTAGGGTGAGTGAAGTGTGCAGCCAGAGCGTCACTGTTCTCCCAGAGTTCGTAAACCTGTATGCGGGTGGGTACACTCGGATCTGGTGCAAAACAGTAGTCGTGACAGCCCGCTTCTTCGTTGCGGGTGGCCAACTGAACCTCCCGGGTCAATTCTACGGCGTGATCTCGGTCAGCCTGGTTGTCAAATCCCAGCGCTGCGACAACGATGATCATGTTAGTTCCCCCCAATAAAACTTGTGCTTTCGTCAGGATGCTAAACATTCCCGGCGAATAAGTAAAAAGCTGCGCCGGGCTGAGGTAAACTCAGTCCCACATGCCGGCGTAAACTGGATACGACAAGAAGGAATGCCAACGTGAGAATTTGTTTGCCCGGCGAGGCCACCAGCCTGCAAAGCGCAGCACGGCAAAGAGCTTTGTTTACGCAGCGGGAAGCGTATCAATGGGTACACCCGCCTGGACAGCCGCCTCATTGTCGTGGCGTGCCCGCCGGAGAAGAATTCAGCCAGCGTAAAGAGCGCATGATGGCTGTGTCCCTGGCCGAAAGTGTTGCCGATCTGGCTCTGGCCTTTGTCTGCCGTCTGTTCAGCCATAACAATAAAGTGGACAGTTTCCGGCGGTACTACCCCATCCGCAAAGTGCCTGAAGTCGCCAGCCGCTGGCGTGAGGATGAAGAATTCGGGCGCCAGAGATTGGATGGCATTAATCCGATGCTGATTACCCTGGCGCGGGAAATACCAGAGAACTTTCCCGTCACAGATGAACTGCTCAAGGGTGTTTTACCGGCGCACTACAGCTTGCAGCAGTTGCTTGCTGAGCAACGTCTGTTCCTGGTTGATTACCACCTGCTGGCCGGCCTGCAGGCGTTGCTGGGTCGATTCTGTGTCGCGCCTATATGCCTTTTCTGGCTTGATGATCATCAACGTTTGATGCCACTGGCC
>JBCCUW010000332.1:0-5269 GCA_039196385.1 Pseudomonadota bacterium | reverse complement strand
CCGTTGGAAGATGCACCCGTGGTCTGGGGTAAGGAGCAGCTGGTCATTAGGGATGACTACGTATTGCTTGAGTTGACCTACTTTGATCAGGATATGCAGCCGCTGAAACAAATGCTGGGCTTGGACGTGGGTGAACTCGGAGGCCGGGTAATGGCCAAAAATCTGCGCATGATTAACCTGGAAGAACCGGAGAAGTTCACCGAGGTGCGGTACGAGGACGTCAATTTTGATGTGCAGCTGGAAGACCGCACATTCACCGTGTTTTCGCTCCAGTCTGGCCGTACAGACTGACATGACGCAGACGACCGCCATAGCGACAGTGGCTGATGGTCAAACCAAGGCGGTTCCGCGGGGGTTTATCTGGCGGATCGCCTGGCGTAATTTATGGCGCAATCGGCGGCGTACCTGGCTAACTGCTGGCGGTATTGCCTTCGCTATTCTGCTGGTCAGCGCGGGCATGGCGCTTCAGGGTGGGTCGTATCAGAGCATGATCGAAACCGCCACCGGCTTCTACGTCGGGCAGCTTCAACTGAGCCATCAAGACTTCGTGGAAGACCAAAAACTCGAACAGACCATCACTGATGCCACTCAATTGACTCGTGCGGTTGGGGCGGTACCGGGGCTCAAAGTGGCGCCGCGCACAGAGAGTTTTGCCCTGGTGTCTGCTGGCGAGCGGTCATTTGGCGGGCTGGCAGTCGGTGTCGATTTTGCCGCGGAACAGCAGGTGGTCAATTTCTTTAACAAGCTGCACGCAGGTTCGTTGCCAGACAGCGATGATGAAGTGGTCATCGGGGTCACCATGGCACGTAATCTGGGCGCTGATATTGGTGATGAGCTGGTGCTTCTGGGCACCGCCAAGGAGGGGGGAGTGGCTGCCAGCGCGCTGCGTATCAGTGCACTGTTCAGCTCCGGCCAGGCAGAGCTGGACCGTACTTTACTGTTTGCGCATCTGGCCACTATGCAGAACACTTTTGCCTTGGGTGACGAAATACATAAGCTGGTCGTCAGCACGGACGACCCGGCGCAGCTCGATGAGGTCCAGAAGCGCTTGCAAGCGCTGGTGCCGGACCCGGTGCTGGTGCGGACCTGGCCACAGTTCATGCCCGAAGTGGTACAGGCCATAGAGTTTGACCGCATCTCCGCGTTGTTGATGTATGGCGCCATCCTTGCGCTGGTCACGTTCAGCGTGGTCAATACGTTTCTTATGGTGGTATTCGAGCGCAATAGGGAGTTCGGCATGTTGCTGGCACTGGGTATGCGGCCTTACGCGATTATCAGCCAAGTACTGGCGGAAGCTTTTTTTGTCTGGTGTGTTGGCGTGTTGTGCGGCTTGAGTCTGTCAACGTTGCTGGTTGGATACTTTATGTACGTCGGTATTCCGGTGGCGGGTATGGAAGAGCTGGCTGAGCAGTTTTACGTGTTTGATCGTATTTATCCGCGTTTGTCTCTCGTTAGCCTGGGCACGGCGCCCGTTGTCTTGTTGCTCGGTACCCAGATTGCGGCGCTGCTGGCAACCTGGCGGATTCGCCGCATTCAACCGGTTTCCGCGCTCCGCTCGGACTGATGTTGATGACCGACAGAGCTTTCAATCAATCTGCTCCGGCGCCATCCGCAACGCCGGTACTGGGTGCTGCAGGGCGCGATTTACGTTTCGGTTGGCTGTTGTTTGCATTGGCGTGGCGAAATCTGTGGCGTAACCGGCGCCGCACCTGGTTGACCATAGGCGGGATTGCGTTTGCCGTGTGGTTTCTGATTTTTGCGCGATCCATGCAGACAGGCACCTTCGACATCATGATTGATAACGGTGCACGTCTGTTGCCGGGTCATCTGCAGATCCAACATCCCAACTATGCTGAAGACTCTACGGTGGCCAACAGTTTTCACACTGCAGAAGCGGCGGAGACGTTAGCTGACCTGTCTGTTGCGCAAGGGCTGCTGCATGTGAGTGCCCGCGCTCAGGGTTTTGCGCTGGTTTCGGTCGGCGAGCGGAGCTTTGGCGCACAGGTGATCGGCGTGGAGCCGGAAATTGAAGTGCAGTGGTCTGGGCTGGCGGCGATGACCCGTACAGGCCGCTACCTGGCTGCTCCCGGAGAAGCGGTTATGGGAGTTGTTCTGGCCCGTAATCTCGGCTTATCAGTGGGGGATGAATTTGTCCTGCTGGGTACTGCCTCTGAGGGTGGCATTGCCGCCTTATCCAGTCGTCTGGTTGGGGTGTTCAATACCGGCAATCATGCGTTGAACAGGGCGGTGTTGCAGGTGCATCTTGACGACTTCCGGGATGCCTGGGCGATGCACCCAGCCGAGGCACATGCCATGGTCGGGGTTGCCAACAGCGTGACCGGGAGTGAGCACATCGCTGCACAACTCAGCGCTGCACTGCCGGAACTGGCTGTACTCAACTGGCAGGATCTTATGCCCGAAGCCCAGCAGACAAGGGATATGAAAGCAGTCAGCACAGAGCTGTTGTTCTACGTGATTGCCATCATTGTCGGCTTTTCCGTCGTCACCACCTTCATGATGATGGTTTTTGAACGCACCCAGGAAATGGGTGTGATGATTGCCATTGGTATGCGACCGGGATTTATCCGCCTGCAGTTGCAGATCGAAGCAATGTATGTGGCTGTGGTTGGGGTCTTGTCAGGCGGGACGATCGCGGCACTGCTCAGCCTGGCGCTGCGTGGAAATGGCATTCCCGTGCCGGGTGATATGGCGGAGATTTATGCACAATACAACATCCCCGGACGGATTGTGCCTGAATTTGATACCAATGCAGCGTGGTCGGCCAGTCTGCTGATGCTGATTGGGGTGCAGGTGGCGGCCTTTATCCCGGCTCTGCGCATAGGCCGACTGAGCCCGGTTGAGGCCATCCGCAATGAAAGCTGAGCCCATTAATGTTCGGATGCATAGCCAGGAGAGGTACGCATGAAACTTGTACTGCAGCTCAGTCTGCGCAACATTCTGCGTAACCGTCGCCGCAACATTATGTTGTTTGCCGCCATTGCGGTAGCCGTGGCAGGGGTGTCTTCGATGAACACGCTGATCCGCGGTTTTCAGATGGACATGATGGATTCGGCGGTTGCCAACCTGACTGGGCACTACAAAGTCCATGCGCCCGGTTATCGTGATGACCCGAGTATTCAGCGCAGTTTTCAGCTGACGCAGGACTTTACGCCGGATTTTCCAGCTGCTGACGTGTTGGGTTGGGCGCCCCGTGTGCGTATACCGGCGGTGATCATGAGCGAACGGGAAACACGCGGGGTGCAACTGGTTGGCGTAGATCCACAGGCGGAAGCCATTTCGTTTCTGGGTGACGTGCCGCTTCAGGGTGAGCCGCTGCGCGATGTTGATGACGGCCGAGTGCTGATTGGCAAAGAACTGGCGCGGCAGTTGGAAACCCGTATCGGCCGTCGCCTGGTCATCATTACCCAGGGCGCGGACGGGCTGAATCGTGAACGCGGTTTCCGCATTGCCGGAATCTATGATGCTGAAGGCACCGGTCTTGAAAAGGTATTTGTGTTTTCCGGTCTGCGTCCGCTGCAGGACCTGTTGGACAGTGATGCGGTGACGGAAGTGTCGGTGCGATTGGTCGATGAGGCGCCCGGTCTGCAGGTGCGCAACGTCCTAACTGAGCTGTTTATAGATCTGGATGTGAAAGACTGGCAGGAACTCGAGCCTCAGGCGGCGGCGATGTATCTGTTTGCTGATGGCGCCATCTATATCTGGTTTATTCTGATGATGAGTGCGCTGACTTTCGGTCTGGTAAACACGCTGGTGGCATCAGTCATGGAGCGGGTCAAAGAACTGGGTATGTTACGCGCCCTCGGTATGGGCAAACTGCTCGTGGTCAGCCAGGTGGTGGTGGAGTCGTCCATTATCATGGCCATTGGTGTGATGGTGGGCCTGGTTGGCGGTTATCTGATTTTTCTGCTGATCAGTGACGGGCTCGATTTGTCCGCGTTTGCTGAAGGCGTCGAAATGGCCGGTATGTCTTCGGTGCTCATACCAGTTTTGCAATGGTCGGATTTTTTCCTGGTGGCCTATCTGAGTCTGATTCTGGGTGTATTGGCCAGTCTCTATCCAGCGTGGCGTGCCGTTAAAGTAGATCCGTTAGAAGCTATGCGTCGCTAACCCAACACCTAACGGGTAAGCGCCAGTATAGAAAGGAGTAGAGGATGAGTGAACCGGTAGTAGAGTGTATTCAGGTGAGAAAGACCTACCAGCAGGAGGCGGTTCCGGTTTATGCACTGCGTGGCGTGGATATCCAGATCCACCAGGGAGATTTCGCCAGTCTGTCCGGTCCGTCGGGTTCCGGTAAGTCTACTTTGCTGAATATGATTGGTGGGCTGGATCGGCCCGACGAAGGTGAGGTGATTGTTGCTGGAACGCAACTGTCCGGGTTATCGGAAAGTGAGTTGGCGCATTTGCGTCTGCACAAGATCGGCTTTGTCTTTCAGGCCTACAACCTGATTCCGGTGCTCAGCGCCCTTGAAAACGTTGAGTTTATTCTGCAACTGCAGGGGGTAGGTGGCATCCAACGACGTCAGCGTGCGCAGCAGGCTTTGGAATCCCTCGGCCTGGCCGACATGGCGGGGCGCCGTCCTGGAGAATTGTCGGGCGGACAGCAACAACGCGTGGCTATAGCGCGGGCGATTGTCACCAATCCTGCGCTTTTGTTGGCCGATGAGCCCACAGCAAATCTAGACTCGGGTACCACTGAAGAGTTGCTGACGCTCCTGAAGCACTTGAATCAGCAACAGGGTATGACCATTGTCACCGCCACCCACGACCCTATGGTGATGCAGTTTACCTCAAGGCGTGTGAAGTTACTGGATGGTGCCATTGCACACGACGAACAGCCTGTGACTGCTTGAACGTCTTGTGAGCATATTGTCCCGGCATTTGCGCAGCCTGTTGCTGGTTGCGCTGGGGTCCGCTATGTCAGCGCATGGACTGGAAGCGGACGTCCGGCTGAAATGGTTCAGCACAGCGAGTCTGTTGCCGTCTCACGACATACGGCGAGCAGCGACTCCGGTGTACGATCACAGCGCCGACATGCGACTGATGTTCCGGCACAAGGTCGCTGATGTGCAGCTGCTGGTGGATCATACGTCAGTGTGGTTGGGTGGTGATTCGATTGCGTTGAACGCGGGCCCCGACGCCGCGCTCGATCAGACGGTGGTGGATGACAGCCGGCGCTGGATGGATTTGACCTGGAATATCGAAACTGGTAATCGCCACAACGCGCTGCACCGCCTCGACCGCCTGGCGG
>JBCCUW010000331.1:0-5292 GCA_039196385.1 Pseudomonadota bacterium | reverse complement strand
CTTTCTGGTAGTAGCCGCCAGCGAGAACCAGCAAGTGGGTTTGTATTGTATCGATCTGCAGAGTTCCGGGGTGGCCTGTCATGCTGATCGAATTGTTGATTTAACCCGGGATCAGGGTCGTGCCGTATTTACCGAAGCCAAAGCAGAATGTGTTAGTGCGCCAACTGATGGTGCTGCTGTATTGCATCGCAGCCTGCCGGCATTGCTGACGCTGGTGGCCGCAGATATCGCAGGTGGTTGTGAATGGCTGCTGCAGACCACAGCAGAGTACGCCAAAGTGCGAGTGCAGTTCGACCGGCCGATTGGTTTCTTCCAGGCTGTTAAGCACCCCATTGTGAATATGATGATCAGTATCGACGAAACCCGCTCGTTACTCTATAACGCCGCATGTGCGTATGACTCTGATCCAGAAGATGCGCATCGCTGCGCATATCTTGCCAAGTCCAGTGCGTCTGACACGGCAGAGTTCTGTGCGAACCGGGGCACTCAGTTGCACGGTGGCATCGGCTTTACCTGGGAAGTGGATGTGCAGATCTATCACAAACGGCAGATGCACAGTCAGCAGTTATTTGGGGATGGAATCTGGCAGCGGGAACAACTCGCTGCGTTGCTCTGACAAGACTCCCGCTGGCGCCGGGAGGAGGAGGCGACGCCAGCGGTAAGCGCAACTTATCCTCAGGGCAGGATGACACGGTCGATCACGTGGATAACGCCGTTGCTCGCACCAACGTCAGCTTGAATGACTTTGGCGCCCCCGACACTCACGCCGTCACTGGTATCGATGCTCAGTGATTTACCCTGTACTGTGGTCACGTCAGACAAACCTACAACATCTGCCGCTTCTGCTTTGCCGGCGACGACATGCAGGGTCAAAACGCTGGCCAGTTGCTGCGGATCAGCCAGCAAACCTTCCAGTGCACCTTCCGGTAAAGCGGCAAATGCCTCATCGGTGGGCGCAAATACGGTGAAAGGTCCCTGCCCGCTCAAGGTATCCACCAGATCGGCCGCTTTCAGAGCAGCAACCAGCGTGGTGAATCCTTCGGTGCTGCTGGCAACGTCAACAATGGTATTGGATTTGGCGTGGGTGCCAGCAAAAGCGGAAGATGCAAACAGCATCAGCGCCGCTATGATGGAACCCGATTTCAGATTAAATTTCATACAAAACTCCAGAACGTTTAAGTGATTGCCAAATGGCGGGTTTACCTTCGCATCGATGCTGTGAATCAAGCGTCGCTGAACCGTGAAGTGATTGTCCCCGGGCTGTGAAGAACAGGTAGAGGAGTAGAGGAAAAGGTAGAAGGCCATATGCAAGCACCCACCCCACAGGAACTGGCAAATACTTTCGTCACCCTGAAACCTCTTAGACTGGATGAAGCTGCGGCGTACGCCGCGATCGGCAACCATCCCGACATCTGGCAGTATCTTTCCGCACAGCCATTTACTTCTTCAGGAGATGCGGAATACTGGATTCGAGACCGTTTGCGCCGCAGCGAAAAGACCGGCGAGATTCATTTCAGCGTTTACGACAACCACTCCGGCCACCTTGCCGGTAGCACGGCGTACCTCGACATACGCCAGAGTCATGGTGGTCTGGAAATTGGCTACACCTGGTACGGCAAGGCGTTTCAGCGCACCTACGTCAACACTGCAACCAAACTCGCACTGCTCGAACACGCTTTTGTGACGCTGGATGTAAACCGCGTGCAGTTGCAGACAGACAGCCGCAACCTCAAGTCACAGCAGGCTATTGAACGTCTTGGCGCCACCAGAGAAGGGTTATTACGCCAGCACAAGATTTATCCGGACGGTTACGTGCGCGATTCTGTCATATACAGCATTACGCGTTACGACTGGCCGCAGGTAGAACAAGTGCTACTGCGTTCCCTTAACCGCTAGCAGGCGCACGCAGGCCATCGCGTCACCAACCAAACTCCGTATAAATCTGCTTTGTCGATTGCAGAACGGCAGCTCGTATATAGGGAATTGTGTTGACCGGTAAGTCATCGACTGCAAACCAGGCCAAGTCGTCACATTTGTGTGGTTCTCGATTGACCGGGGTACCGCGCCACTCGCTGCAGTGGAAAAACAACGAAATACGCTCGTCAGCTGCGCGACGGTGCATCACATGACACAAGCTCAGTGCCGCCGGGTCAATTAGAATGCCCGCTTCCTCGTTGGCTTCGCGAACCATGGCCAGCGTGGCCGGTTCATCTCCATCAACGTGCCCGGCCACCAGGCTGTAGTTGCCGTCTTCGTAGCCCGTGTTAAAACGCCGCAACATCAATAGTTGATCGCCTTGGCGGAGCATCAAGTGAACTTCCGGAATGAGTTTAAAGCGCGTCATGTTTGGTATTCTAACCTGGGGCTCCTGACAACGATGTGGCAGTAGCTGAGCACACATGGCTACTCGGTTTACTGCTACGGTATGCTTAGCAGATGCACTTCCTCCTGCTCCACAGCCCACTGGTGACGCCTTTAACCTGGGCCGCGTTAACGCAACATTTGCGGACCCAGGGCAGCACCTCATCCACCGTGGCGATGGATCATGATGCCGCGCCGGAAATGCCACTGTACGCGCATCATCTGAACCAGATACAGGCGGTCACCAATACGCTGGAAACCGCACAAGTCATTGTGGTCGCCCACAGCGGTGCAGGCAGTCTGGCTGCCCTGCTGAACCCAGCCGACTTTGCAGGTTTCATTTTTATTGATGCCATTTTTCCCTTGGCCGCCAATTCACGTTTTACGTTGTTTGATGAGCCCGACGCTGTGCGGAGTTGGCGCAAGTTGGCTGAGCAGCATAGTGGCCACATCCCACGCACCTGGCTTGCCGCACTGGCAGAGCAGATTGATGATCCGCGTTTGCGCAGCAATTTTATTGCTGAGCTCACAGACGCGCCTATTGCGCTCTACGAGGAGACCATACCGATACACGCGCAGTGGCCACCAGCCAACGGACTGTATGTGCAATGGACACAAAGTTATGCTGGCGACGCGGGTCGCGCGGCAGCATCAGGCTTCGCCGTACGGAAAGAGCCTACAACCCATTTCAATATGTTGAATCAGCCACAAGCCGTTGCCGGAACGTTACTGGACTTTGCCCGAGACCAGGAACCTCGAACATGAAAGATGAGCAGACCCTGGATTACTACAATCGCCAGGCCGCAACTTATGGCAGCGTCGCGCCCAGCGGCAACTTTGTGGTCTACCGCGACAGGTTCGGGCAGAAATTGCCGCGAGGGGCAAAAGTTCTGGACCTCGGCTGTGGTGGCGGTCACGCTGCCCTCGCGTTTTTAAGTCAGGGCTTTGCCGTCACGGCTCTGGACGGTTCGCCCGCACTGGCCCAGGTTGCCGCAGAGCGCACCGGACTGGATGTGGTGGTGAGTGACTTTGCCGATATCGACTATCAGGCCGAGTTCCAAGGTATCTGGGCCGCTGCGTCGCTCACCCATGTGCCTTATGAGCACCTAGCCGATATTCTGGTCAGAATCCGCCAGGCCCTGCAGCCAACAGGTCTGCTGGTGGCGTCTTTCAAACGTGCTGACCAACCCTGGCGCGATCAGCATGGTCGCCTGTTCAGCGCGCTGAGTGCTGAGAGTCTCCACCAGGTTGTTGAGCAAGCCGGCCTGCGGGTTGAAGCCATCGACACGGTGCCCGGCAAAAGCCAGGAGACTGAATGGATCTGGCTTTTTGCACGTCAAGTCAATCCGGGATAGCGAATGCCCGCCGTTTGCATCACTATGCGTTGATGGAAACCATACTCATCACAGGTGCCAACCGAGGTATCGGCTTGCAGCTGACCAGACACTATCTGGACAACGGTCACCGGGTGCTCGCCACCTGCAGACAACCAGACAACGCCGAGGCCCTGACAGATCTGGCTCATCACGCTGAATTGACGATTCACCCCCTTGAGGTGACTGACGCAGACTCAGTGGCCGCTTTGTGCGACAAATTAGCCAACATTCGCATCGACGTGCTGGTGAACAACGCCGGCATTATGGGTGGAGACCAACAGTCGCGAGATGACATGGACTATGCGGCGTGGAGCGAGGCATTTGCGGTGAACACCATGGCGCCATTTCGCCTGGTCACGGCTTTGTTACCCAACCTTATGCATGCCGAGAGACCGCGCGCGATCACCATTTCTTCCCAGATGGGTTCATTGCAGCGCCAGAGCAAAGGATCGTACGCCTACCGCAGCTCAAAAGCCGCGGTGAACAAGGTGATGCAGGTGATGGCTCTGGAGCTTGCCGCAGATGGCATCATCGTGTGCCCGGTACATCCGGGCTGGGTGCGCACCGACATGGGTGGCAACAACGCTGACATTTCAGTGGCACAAAGTGCAGCGGGTATTTACCAGCTGATCAGCAATCTGACACCCACTGACAGCGGCCGCTTCTGGACCTGGGAAGGCCAGGAACACCCGTGGTAAGCGTGAATACTGACCGCCCGCTTACTCAGTCCATATTTGATTTGATTTTGCGCGCGACCCGCTCTGCCACCATGACACAGCCGAGATAGGTGTTACCCGAGGGAATACTCGGCATCACCGAAGCGTCCACTACCCGCAGACCGTGGATGCCAAGGACCCGACAATCCGCATCCAGCACACGCCCCATGGGACACGAGCTGGTCATATGCCCGTAACTGACAAGGTTACGCTCCATGGCCACAGACACCGCATCGTCCGCGTTGAGATCCAGAGGTTCAAGCCGCTGACAATTCAGTTGCGCAAATGCGTCTGATTGCTCCCATGCCGCAATGCGACTGAATCCCGGACGCAACCGTTCAACCGTGTCCTGCGGCATCGGTGGCGCCATCACCACAGGGGCAGCATCGGGGGAATCGCCCAGGCGTACGCTGCCCTGACCGCTGGAGCGCATGAGAAATGCCGCCATCATGAAGTTCGTTTGCGCTTCGCTGGGGGCTGTTGCAATGGTAAAAAGATGATAATCCACATCCGAGCCGTTCGACGACCCAACCAGCAACGACTGGGCAGGTCCGGCTGTGCCCCCACGTGGACCTGCATGTTGGTATTGCAGACCGGGGCCAAGATGATCACTTAAAGTCTCACCAACAGGTAAATCAGCGTGCACAGAAATATCGTGATCCTGCAAATGTTCGAGCGGGCCAATACCCGAGCGCATCAATAGTGCCGGTGAAAATATTGCCCCTGCGGACACGATGATCTGATCTGCCGTTAACGTTTCGCCTGTCGCGAGCTGCACGCCGATAGCACGCCCACGGTCAATCTCAATTTTGGTGACCTCAGCGTCCGTACGAATGTGG
>JBCCUW010000330.1:0-5293 GCA_039196385.1 Pseudomonadota bacterium | reverse complement strand
CATCAAAGTAGTGCATCTGAAATATCTGGGAGGTCAGCACGGGCAGGTTGTCCAATGCGTTTTTTAGCTTGGCAAAGGCAATCTCGATATCCGCAACGGGCTCCAGGCGGCTGGCGAGCCTGGCTTCTTGCTCTTCCCGCGCGCTGCGGGCGGCGGCTGATCGGCGCAGATCAAAGGACGCGTTCCTGATCGACCGCTGCGCGTAACGCTCTGCATTGTCGATCGTTGACCCGCGTCCCAGCATCTTGAGGGCAACGTTCTGAATGACATCTTCGGCGTCGTCTTCGCTGTCAACGATTCTGGCCGCATAATTCTTCAATGAGGCGCGACTGAGTACTTTGACGAGTAGCGCGTCATATTCGGCTGGGGTGGACACGGATTTTTCTTCAAGTATTGATGGCACCGTTGTAGTGGAAATGAGAAGCATTTGCAAGAATTTGCGCGATCTGGCGAGGCGGTGCTGCTGCCAATGTATCGTGTTGTATTCGCGAATAATTCTTATTAACCTCTAATGCTTTTCTCGCCTAGATCGAAGACGCAGAACATGGCGAAATTTAAGTTGGAGGACTAAGTGGAAACACCGTCGACCGTCGCCGCCACAACAGTGCAACCCGCTGCTGAAGGCACCTTGGCACAATTAGCGGCACTGCTGGATATCGGCGGCCCTGTTGTCTCCATCCTCATGTTGATGTCGCTTGCCGCGGTGACCATTGTCATTGTCAAGCTCCTCCAGTTTGCGCGGCTGCGGATCAACCGCATGCAGCCAGCGGAAGCCGCTTTCGTTACCTATCGTTCAGGTGATGCGCAGCAAGCACTGCGCGATTTGCGGGGTTTAAGTAACCCGGCGGCAGTCGCCCTGGCCATGGCAATCAGCGGTCGTCAGGCGGGAAGCGAAGAGACGCGGGTAAGAGAAGAAGTTGTGCGTTATGGCAATCATGTGTTGTATCACCTGCGCCAGGGCCTCAGACCGCTTGAAGTGATTGGCACCCTCGCGCCACTGTTGGGTCTGTTAGGGACTGTTCTGGGGATGATCGAAGCTTTTCAGCAACTCGAGGCGGCCGGAAACCAGGTCAACCCGGCTGTTCTGTCCGGTGGCATCTGGGAAGCCCTGCTGACAACAGCAGTCGGGCTGGTGGTCGCTATACCGGTAGTCGCCTTCCTCAACTGGCTGGAGCGGCGGGTTGATCATCTTGCGCACACAATGAATAACTTGGTGACGGGTGTCTTTACCGAGGCGTTGCAAGCGCACAACCGGACAGAGGCAGACACTCGCCCCAATTCAAGCGACCAAGATGATGCAGATACAAGACTCCAACCCGCTTGAACTTGCTGTCGGTCAAAAGCGGCCCCGCAACATCATCAGTCTCACACCACTGATTGACGTTGTTTTTATTCTGCTGATCTTCTTTATGCTGGCGTCCAGTTTCATGGACTGGCGGGCAATTCCACTGGATACTTCGAAGCCGCCTGCGACCGTCAGCACCGCGACGCCCAAGGAAACCTGGACGTTACGCATCGACGCAACGTCTACATCGCTGAATGGCGAGGTGCTTGAATTAGATGAACTGCTCCAACGTTTAGCCCAGCAACAGGCGATCGATACACAGTTGACCTTGCGTATTCAACCCGTTGGAGACACGCCTTTGCAACCTGTTGTCACGGTACTGGATAAGCTGAATGCAGGTGGGTTCACCCGTTTGAACTTTGTTCGTGACGTGGAATGGGTGGCAAAACCCAGGTGAGTATGTTTCAGGAACACCATCGCCGGGATGACGCTGAAGCCAGAATACTGCCCCTCATCAACGTGGTATTTCTGCTGCTGATTTTTTTTATGGTGCTCGGTAGCCTCAGCGCGACTGAACCATTTACCGTGGGTGTACCGGACTCAGCGAACCAGGCAGAGCCCCCGCCCCAGCCCTTGCGGCTGCTGATGGGCGACAGCGGGCAGCTTGCGCTGGATGGCATCATTATGACAGAGGCCGAGTTGCTGCAGGAAATACGGGCTCGGGTCAGCGACAACCCCGCGGTGCGTTTGCAATTGAAAGCGGACGGTCAAATCCCGGCTAACCAGATTGTTGTGTTTATGGAAACTTTGCGCGAAGTGGGTGTGGAAAAGTTATTCCTGGTGACCCAGCCTGTAGAGTCATGATCGAGTTACGCCAGTCACACTGGGTGGTGGGGTTTTGTTTCGCGTTGTTGCTGTATGGCGTTACTGTATTTGCAATTTTGTGGCGGGAACCGCCACCGGCTGCTGCGACCGATCTGGGCATTGGTGGTATCGAAATAGGCCTGGGCCCTGCGGGTGGTGTCACCGGGGCTGCTGAAACGGTGGAAGAGATTGAAGCTGAAGTGGTAGCTGATACGCCGCCAGAGCCAGTCCCGGAACCGATTCCAGAACCCCTAATAGAACCGGAAGTGATTGCCGAAGTTGAACCCGAGGTGGAGCCCGAGCCACCAATCGAAGACGTGACGCCAATTTTTGAAGAGGTCGCCACAACCCCTCCGCCAACGCCCGTGCAACCGCAAATTGCCAGCGTTGCTGGATTCAGCGGACAGTCCGGCAGCCTGGATGAAGATGCCTGGGGAGATGGCGATAGTTCTCCCGGTGGCGGTGCGGTGGGTATTTCTCCGGACTACACCCTGCAGCTGCAGACCTGGTTGGAGCGCCACAAGGAATATCCCAACCGTGCTCGCAGGCGGCGTCAGGAGGGTGTGGCAATGCTCTATCTGTTGATGGACCGTCAAGGTCAGGTGCTCGAGTTTCGGGTAGAGCAAAGCTCGGGCTATGGTCTGCTTGATGAAGAAGTCATCGCCATGGTTGAGCGCGCCCAACCTTTGCCCGCGTTACCCGAGTCCATGCCCCAGGCCACGCTCGAAATCATGGTGCCCGTAGAGTTTGAATTGCGACGGCGTTAGCGGTTTGCCAGCAATTCGTCGAAGTCTTAGAATGAGAATCATTCTCAAGTGTTGTTTGCATGCATGTCATCTCGTGAACTTGCTCCCGGTGCACAGGTAACGCAGCTCTACCTGCACCATCAGAACTGGCTGCAGGGTTGGTTTGCTGCTCGGCTCGATTGCCCGGAGCAATCCGCCGATCTTACCCAGGATGTTTTTTTACGTGTTCTGCGACGGCAGGAGAGTCTCAGGCAGGAATCGCTGCGGCAACCCAAGGCATTTCTGCGCGTCATCGCAAAAGGACTGTTGATTGACTTTTATCGCCGTCGATCCGTTGAACGAGCCTTTTTGGAGGCATTGGCCGCGCTACCTGAGACATACCAGATGTCTGCCGAAGAACGACAGATGCTGCTGGACACGCTTGATGAAATTGATGCGATGCTCGACCGCATGCCTGCCAAGGTGCGACATGCTTTCCTGCGCGCGCAACTCGACGGCTTAACCTATGTCGAGATTGCGCAGGAAATGGAGGTCTCCGTGCGCAGTGTCAAACGCTACATGCGAGACGCCTATGCCCGCTGCCTGCGCTACCGGTTGAATTCATGACGGCACGTCAGGTTGTGGTGGATCAAGCGGCGGATTGGCTCATGAAGACGGAGGATCGCAGCCTCACACCTCAGGAAACGGACGAACTGCAGAGGTGGCGAGCTGCACACCCGGAGCATGAGCAGGCCTGGCAGGCGGCGCTGCAGCTGCGCGGCATGATCGATCAGGTGTCAACCGATTTTGGTCGGCGGGTCCTTGGGCGTAGCCGCGTGGATCGGCGTAACGTGCTTAAGTCGCTATTGCTGGTGGCGGCGGGATACCCCGTTGCTAACGGGGTCTGGAACGCAGCGCCCGCCTGGACTGCAGATTACCGCACGGGTGTCGGTGAGCAGTTATCCGTGCCTTTCGTTGATGGCACCATCCTGCGCCTGAATACGGCCACTGCTGTGAATGTTGTTGTTGGCGAGCGTATGCGGCACGTTCAACTGGTTGAGGGTGAAATTCTGCTCACGACCGGTAGCAACGCGGCGCGTCCATTGCTGGTGTCGACACCCCAGGGCACGATTCGGCCGATGGGGACGAGCTTCAGCGTGCGCACGCTGGATCAGGACAGGGTGTTTGTCTCGGTCTTTGAAGACTCGGTCAGCCTGGCACCTGCCCAGAGCGTCGGCAGCGTAGTTGTCCAGGCGGGTGAGTCGGTGACTTTTGACGCGCGCGAAACCATCGTCAGCAGTACACACGCTGAGCGATCTCCTGCCTGGGCACGGGGCCAGCTGGTCAGCGACAATCAGCGACTGGACGAATTTCTCGGGGAGCTGCAACGTTACCGTCCCGGCGTGCTGCGATGCGATCCGGCAGTGGCGGATTTGCGCATCTCCGGTGTGTTTCAGTTGAATGACACGGATCAGATCTTGGGCATCGTGGGAACAACGCTGCCGGTGAGTATTCAGCGCATAACAGACTACTGGGTGACCGTTTCCGCCCCCTGAGATTATTGTCCCCTTTTGCGCATTCCTGCGGCATAGCATGAAAAGGTCTCAACCTTTCCAGAATTTGCGGTCACAGGAGTCACGGGATGGTATTGCAATTACATGCGCTGAATGTTTCAGCGGCCGGATTAGCGCGGGGAGTTGTGTTGTGTTTGTTGTTCGCGCTCTGCTTTGCGGTGGATGCGGCAGCACAAAGTAGTTCAAGCAGGGAATACAACATCCCGCCCGGTCCGCTGGATCAGTCGCTGCGACAGTTTGCCAGCGAAGCGGGCATTACCTTGTCGTTCACACCGGCACTGGTAGACGGCCAGCAGTCACCCGGATTGCGCGGCGTCGCCTCGGTTCTTGAGGGACTGACCCAGTTGCTGCGCGACAGTGAACTGACGGTTGTACCGAGCAATGGCGGTTATCGCGTAGCTGCGGTTAACCCACCCGCACAGCGCGCCCTTTTCCTGCAGCCGATTACCGTGAAGGGTGAATTAATCGAGCGGGATCTGCAGGACACGCAAACCAGTGTATCGGTGGTCACCGGTGAAATGCTGGACCGTGGGGGTGAAAAGAACTGGCTGGACATCGCTGAGCGCATTCCAAATTTCAATCTGCGCGGATTTGGCCAGGGTTTTGCGATTCGGGGTATCACGGACGGCGGCCCTGGCGGTGCGGGTCAAGCACAAGCGATCAGTTATCAAGTTGACGGCGCGCCGCTCACAGCGAACGCACCGCTGCGGACCGGACCGCTGGCGACGTGGGATCTGCAACAGGTGGAAGTGCTGCGTGGGCCGCAGTCGACGCAGCAGGGACCTAACTCGCTGGCGGGTGCGATTGTCATTCGCAGCCAGGATCCGACCTTCGAACGTGAGTTT
>JBCCUW010000329.1:0-5294 GCA_039196385.1 Pseudomonadota bacterium | reverse complement strand
TGGAGGTGATGTTGTCGATGTAGGGCAACTCCTGCAGAGCGGCCTCCACCACATCAGTGACTTCCATTTCTACTTCGCGAGCTGAAGCACCCTGATAGCTCGTCACCACCAACACCTGTTTGATCGGGAAAGCGGGATCTTCGAGACGCCCTACCCGGTCGATGCCGATGAGTCCCCCAACAAAACAGACCAGTACCAGAATCCACGTATACAGCGGTTGTTCAATGGAGAACTGGGCAATATTGCGCACGTTACAGGCGCGTACTCGGTTCACCCAGCATGCTGACCCGCATCCCCGGCTGCAATTGTGAAGCCCCGGTGGCGACAATCAGATCGCCGTCCACAAGGCCGTTGGTAATCTCCACGCCGTCAGCTTTTGGCGCGCCCACCGTCACCGGCATTCTTGTCACCTCAAGGGTATCCGGGTTGAAGCGCCAGACAAAAAACGAGTTGTCCGCACCCGCGACCAGCGCGCTGGCAGGAATCAGGCTCGATACGCTGGCATCGCCCGCCTGACGGAGATCCAATTCCACCCGGGCCGTCATGCCCGGCAGAATGTTCCAGCGGCTGGGCCGCTGCATCTGCATGGACACTTCATAAGTTTGCGCCACGGAATCCGCTTCACCCCGATTTTCTTTATAAACCAGAGCAAAACTCTCGTCCGGAATAAAATCGAAGTGCGCACGGATACTCAGCACCTGGTCCTCGTTAACCGTCGCCAACAGATTTTCCGGTACGTTGGCCACCACCAGCAGACTGTGCAGATCATTCAGCCGGGCAATTTTCTCACCCACGCCAACGTTGACAAAATTGTCCACGAACCGTCGCGCCACATACGCATCAAACGGCGCCACAATCCGGGTTTCGCGCAGCGACTGGGCCGCTTTATCAAGTCGCACTTGTTGCAGCTGATAAATGGACAGTGCATCGTCCACCACAGACCGGGCAATACCCTTCTGCGCCAGCACCTGGCGTTTGCGTTGCAGATCCTGGCGGGCCAACTGCAGTTCAACTTCTGCTTCACGCACGGCCAGTTCAAAGTCGGTGGCCTCCAAGGCGGCCACCAGTTCGCCACGTTGAATGGTCTGACCTTCCAGCACCGGCAATTCCGCCAGCGGGCCGGAGACTTCAAAAGACACATCAATGGATTGTGCCGCTTCAACACGACCGACAAACTCATGGCGCCAGGTATCCACATCACTCTGAACCACAAATATCCGCGCTGGACGCACCGTCTGATCCGCCGGTGCAGACACCACTTGTTGCCCACAACCGCTCAGGCTCAGCACAAGCGTCAGCACCGCCATCACAAGAATGGGTGCAGCCGGTTTATTACCAGTACCACGACCCGGGCCCGTCAGCCAATACTTGGCAATCATTTGATCAACAACCTCTGATCCTGGCTGGGCAGCGACAAGCTGGACAACCTTGCCAGGCGCAATAACAATCTCTGCAGGGACAGCCAGGCATCGCCTGGTAACTGTCCCTTGCCTTGTTGATCAATTATGGCACATTCCGCCAGCACTGCACCGCCGTCACGGATGCGTCGGGCAAACTGCTGCAACAGCTTCTGACGTGCCGGCGGCAGACCGCGGGGATTGTCCATGCGACGTAGCTGACTGGTCAACGCGCCGAGAATGGCAAACAACGCAACACCTTCTTCACGCAGTGCGGCAAGTATGCGCGCAGTCCGGGCGGGGTCACCAGCCATTACCGCATCCAGTAGATCAAAACTGTTGAACCGCGAAGTGTCTTCCAGACAGGCGACCAATGCTTCGACTGACACTGGCTGCGGCAGCCCCATCAAGGCCAGCTTGTCAATTTCCTGGGCGGCCGCCAACAGATTACCTTCGACACGCTCAGCCAGATAAGTGATGGCATCAGCATCCAACTGCAACTGCCGACTGCGCACCCGCTGCTTCAACCAGCGCGGCAACTGGGCCACCGACATGGGCCAGATCAGCGTGATGCCGGCCACAGCATCCAGGGCCTTAAACCAGGCACTACTGCGTTGGCGCGGCTCGAGGCGGCTAGTGCGCAACAGCAATATGTTGTCGATTTGAGTTTGTGCGGAAACCTGATCTACCCAGGCCCGCAGCGCCTCGGAGGCCTGCTTATCGAACTTCTTGGCCGGCACCCGCACATCCAGTATTTTGCGCTCGGCAAACAATGACATGCTGGCCGCGTCCTGACTCAGCTCGTGCCACTTGAAACCACTCTCTACGTGGTGGATTGAGCGCTCCGTAAACCCTGCATCCCGGGCTTGCGCTATGATAGCGTCGCAGCACTCCTCAACCAGCAGGGTTTCATCACCACTAATCAGATACACCGGCAGCAATTGAGAAGCCAGGTGACTGCTGAAGTCTTCCGCGCGAATTTGCATCGCCTGGATCAGCCTTCCGTGGGTCGGCTGACCGCGTCCATACTACGCACAATCTGTCCGGCAATATCCTGAATCATCTCACGCCGCAACAAAGCCTGTTCTTCACTGCTGCCTACAATATTGTCCCGATCGATACGAAACACGCGTTCGCGTTCCACCCACGTGGGGGCTAGCAGTTCCTCCTGCTGTGGCCCCAGGAGACGATAGCGCACCGCGTACATGACTTCATATTCCGCCGCCCGCGCCTGACCGGCAGAGGTCACACTGCGCCGCTCTTCCCGCTGATCCAGCAAATCCACTACCAGCCCTGCTTCGTCCGGCGCCAGTTCCGCCGCACCAGCGGACAACAGTCCGCGCCGCAGGGGTTCCGTCACTGCCAGATTGGTATCGCCGGTAAGTGCAAAGCCGTTAACAGCAGAATCGAAGTTGTAGCTGCGCAACTGAAACCCACAGCCGGCCAGTACACTCATCAGCAACACAATCCATCCATAGCGCTGTAATGTTGCAGTTCTGCTGTTCATGTTCTACCTCGATAAAAGGTAATTGTGGTGATCAGCTGACCACCAGGTTAACCAGTTTGTTGGGCACGACAATTTCTTTGCGCACGGTTTTGTCCTGCAAATGTCGATGGACGTTCTCAGATGCTTTCGCAAGATCCAGGATGACCGCCTGATCTGCATCGGCCGGGACTTCAATTTTGCCGCGCACCTTGCCATTAACCTGCACAACCATCTCTATGCTGGCCTGAGTCAGCGCGGTATCGTCCATCGCCGGCCAACGGCTCGTCACCAATGCATCAGTACCACCGAGCACCTGCCACAGTTGGTGGGTAATGTGCGGAGCCACCGGGGAAATCACAAGCACAGCAATCTGCAGGGCTTCCTGCACAGCACTGCGGTCAGCGTCGTTCCCCGGCTCACACTTGCTGATAGCGTTAACCAGTTCCATCACACTGGAGACCACCGTATTGAACTGGATGCGCCGACCGTAGTCATCATCAGCTTTGGCCAGCGTGGTATAAGCCTTGCGCCGCAGGCTGCTGCCTGCCTCTGTCAAAGCCGCAACATCCAGCGCAGGCGCCGTCCCCCCTGCGACATGCTCCTGCACCTGCGACCACAACTTCTTCAGAAAGCGCAGCGCGCCTTCCAAACCCGCCTCGCTCCACTCGAAAGACTGATCCGGCGGGGCGGCAAACATCATGGCGGTACGCACCGTGTCCGCACCGTATTTATCCAGCAGCTTCTGGGGATCACCGGCATCACCTGCAGACTTGGACATTTTTTTGCCGTCCTGCAAGACCATACCCAGCATCAACAAGCGGTTGAACGGCTCATCACCCGGCACCAGCCCCTCATCGCGCATCAGTTTGTAGTAAAAACGCGCGTACAACAGGTGCAATATGGCGTGCTCGATGCCACCCACGTAGTGGTCTACCGGCGCCCAATAGTTGACGCGCTCATCCACCATGGGTGTGTTGGCATCCGGGCTGGTGAAGCGCGCGTAGTACCAAGACGATTCCATGAACGTATCGAACGTGTCCGTTTCACGCCGTGCATCGCCGCCACATTGAGGACAGGCCACGTGCAGAAAACTCTCCATCGTGACCAGCGGTGAACGCACGCCTTCAAATTCCACCTCGGTCGGCAATACCACCGGCAGGTCCTGCTCCGGGACCGGCACCACGCCACACTTGTCACAGTGGATCATCGGAATTGGACAGCCCCAGTAGCGTTGTCGCGACACACCCCAGTCCCGCAACCGGTAATTGGTAATGCGGCGACCACGGGACCGCTCGGCGAGTGCTTGCGCTATGGCAGCAAAAGCCTCAGCAGAGGTCAGCCCATCAAAATCACCGGAGTTAACAAGTTGTCCCGGCGCCGTGAAAGCCTCTGCCTCCAGATCACATGGCGTATCGTCGACCGGCGCAATCACCTGAACGATGTCGATATCGTATTTGCGGGCAAACTCCCAATCGCGCTGGTCGTGGCCTGGCACACTCATGACAGCACCTGAGCCATATTCCATTAACACGAAATTTGCCACCCACACCGGCAGGCGTTCGCCGGTCAGCGGATGTTCGACAAACGCATCCGTGGCCATGCCCGCTTTTTCCAGCGTGGCCATGTCCGCTTCGGCCGTGGTCGATTGATTACATTGTTCTAGAAAAGCCGCCACTTCAGGGTTGCGCTCCGCCGCCGCCAGGGCCAGCGGATGTTGCGGTGCAACCGCCACATACGTTGCGCCAAGCAACGTATCCGGGCGAGTGGTGAATACGGTCAGCACCGCGTCATTCTCGTCCTTCGCGCCTTCCGCATTAAGAACCGGAAAATCGATCTCAACCCCTTCTGAACGACCGATCCAGTTGCGCTGCATGCTTTTGACCGACTCCGGCCAACCGTCCATGTTGTCGAGTTCGGTTAACAGTTCTTCAGCATACGCAGTGATCTTCAGGAACCACTGCGCCATTTCGCGGCGTTCAACCGGGGCGTCGGAGCGCCAGCCGCGGCCATCCACCACCTGTTCGTTGGCTAACACCGTCTGGTCAACCGGATCCCAGTTCACCGTGGCATTTTTGCGATAAACCATGCCTTTTTCATAGAGTTTGAGAAACAGCCACTGTTCCCAGTGATAGTATTCGGGATCACAGGTGGCGAACTCCCGCGACCAGTCAATACCAAAACCGAGACGCTGCATCTGCCCGCGCATGTAGGCGATATTGTCGTGTGTCCAGCGCGCTGGCGGAATGCCGTTCTTAATCGCCGCATTTTCTGCGGGCAGGCCAAACGCATCCCAACCCATGGGTTGCATCACATTGAACCCTTTCAACCGCCGGTAGCGGTTTATGACATCCGCCAGGGTGTAGCAGCGCACATGACCCATATGTAGTTGACCACTGGGATAGGGGAACATG
>JBCCUW010000328.1:0-5319 GCA_039196385.1 Pseudomonadota bacterium | reverse complement strand
GCTTTGAGCCGGTCGGCATCTTCTGCGGTGGTTGCCAGCGCGGTTGGATTACTGTGATCGGCAATCATGTCCATGACGGCTTTGTTTTTGCGGTCGGCGGCTCTTCTGGCCGCGGCATAACCTTCGGCGTTGCGAGGCCCGGGTGAGGCCGCGATGCTCAAGACCACTGCGTCGACCTGTCCAGCCAGCAACTTTTGAGGGGCTACTTTGGACTTTCCATCCGCACCGACGTAGGGAGATTCCCGGCCCTCAATCTCAATGTCAGCATGGCCGTCTATCACCATAGTGCGTGCATGCAAACCGGCGGTGTCCGCGTTCATGCTTGGATCCTTGTTAGTCGTTGTCTGGTTTCCTGAATCGCAGCGTCATGCGATCACTTTCACCAATGGCACGATACTTGTCTTCTTCCCCGGACTGCAAGAAGGGTGGTAGGGACCATGCTCCTTTAGGGTGATCTTTGGTGTCTTTGGCGTTCGCGTTTATTTCGCTGGATGCTTCCAGTACAAACCCTGCTTCTATCGCAACTTCAGTGACAAACGCTTCGGTCAGGTAATGGGATTTCTGCATTTGTTCCAGGCTTGTGCCCGGCGCTGCACGGTGTTGTTCGATACCCAGTATGCCACCCGGTTTCAGCGTCTTATAAATAGCGGTGAAGTATTCGTTGACCTGCCCTGCCCAGAGCCAGTTGTGGACGTTTCTAAACACCAGAGCCAGATCAATTTTAGCGGTGGGGGCGATGTCGATTTCGTTGGGTGGATTAACGTGGCGTACGATGGTTTTACCGAAAATCTCGGGCTGCTGAACCAGTCTCTCTTCAAACATCTCCAGTACCGCTGGCATGTATGATTCTATGCCGTTGGGCGAGAAGTGCGCCTCATACAGGCGACCGTGTTCGGCCAGGTAGGGCGCCAGAATTTCGGTGTACCAACCCAGGGCTGGCAACACCTCCAGCACTGTCATATCGGATTGCAGACCAAAGAACTCCAGTGTTTCAAGTGGATGTCGTGCGTCGTTCCGCTCTGCGTTGCCGGGTGCTCGGTGAGCACCTGAAATCAAACTCTCCAGTTGGGTATTCGACATACTTCCTCTCCTCGTGGTAAATAGACAAAAACCTATATGTGGCGCTGAAACCAATCGAGTGCCAGAGCGCTGCTCCTGGTGTAACCATCAAAATAGATGCCGTAGTGATCTATCCCGGGTATGACTTCATAGTGGCTCTCAATGCCGCGCTCCTGTAGACGCGCATAAGCCTTGCCGCCGCTTTCCCTGATATCGAACAACTCCTCATTGCCTGCATCAATGATTAATGTGGGCACGTTGATATTGTCGGCCTGGTCTGCGACCCGGAACTGGGCGATACGAGCATAGTGCGCAACGCCGGGTACGTTCGGCAGAGCGTCCTGGGGACCGTCGGGAAACGGGGACGTCTCACCTCTGGCAATCTGTGTTGCCCGCAGGCGACCGAGTTGCTGCATCGGCGGCGGCGGATTAAAAACGGCAGGCACCTGTATGGCCAGGGCACGAATGCGTTGGTCAATACCTGTCGTGTAAAAAGCCGTGCCGCCGCCAAAACTTGTACCCCAGGCTCCCAGGCGATTTGTGTCGACCCGACGATCACCCTCGATAAAATCGAGTGCTGATCGATAAGCGTCTACCCATTCCAGCGGATCGATAAGATCTTTCGCCATACGAGCGTTGACCTGCAGGTTACCTTGCGCGTCGGGTTTTGCGGCTGGGTCGGTAATGGTTAACCGGCCTTGGGAGTTACCCCAACTGGGTTGGCTGAACGAAATGGCGATGATGCCCGCTGCGGCGAAGTTTGCTGCGTACCGTTCTGCGGTGAGTTTGTCTCCACCAATACCGTGACTCAGGACAACTGCTGGAAGTAACGTGCCGCCTGCATCCCGGGGGCGAAACACATCTGCGTCCAGCGCAAGCCCAAGGCTCCAAACGGTGACGGTTTCACGTTCGACATTGGCTGGCATCTCCAGCGGTGGGTATTCGATCGGGTTTTCTGCTGTACCAGCCATGCAGTTATTCCTAGTTTGTTTCCGTGGGCTGCGGAGTAAGAGGGGTCAGGTACTTTGCAAACTCCGTGCGCTTCATGAGAGCTGTCAGATGTTGTAAAGCCTTCGGGTACGCAGACTCCGCTGCTGCGGAGATTGGCGCCCGTTTGATCTGGTGCAGGGCATCAGCCATGGTGCGCTCGCGCAAAAACTGGGCCAGGTCGCAGGCATAGCCGATGTCAGCGATACTTAAGCTGTCGCCGGCAATGTAGGGGAAATGGGTCAAAGCGTTGTTGATGCCGGCCAGGTAAAATTCGAAGGCCGCCTGCATACGATCATAGAGCGCTATGGATGGATTGTTCATCGCCAACATGTACTCCTGAGATTCCCTGGCGAAGACCAGCCCGGCGTCGAGGAAGCTGTCGATGCGCGAAGCAGAATAGGCATCTGTGCCGTACAAACCATGGTCGCTATCGCCGCTTCTGGCCACTGCGCGGAGAATGCTGTTGGATTCAAAAATTCCAACGTTGCCCGTGGGATCGAAAGCAGCAGGCACGGTTCCGAACGGGTGAGCCACTAGAAAAGCGTCAGTTTTATATAGTCTTGCGCTGAAACCACGACGGCCGGTGCGCGCGTTCGGATTCTGCTCTGTCATCTCGCTGTCATTCAGTTCGCGGGCGTCAAAATCCCAGAGCCAGTGTGCCAGTTCCGCTGGCGCCGCCCCGAGTGTTTCAACCTCAACGTTACAGAACTCTGCCGCAATGAGGGCTTTCCATACCCGTGGATTAGGCAGGTAAGAGAAGACGCGAAGTACTTTTTTCTGTGTAGCCATCGCTACCACGTCTCGCCATAAGGGCGAATGACAGACTCGGAAGACCAGGCGCTACGTGGCTGATGCGCAATGCGGAAACACTCTTCTGCAATGTCCGTGGGCTGGCAGAAAAACTCGTCGGGTAAGTCTGCAAAAGCCTCGCGCGTCCACGGCACATCGATGACTGCATCTATAGCCACATAAGCTGCATGTATGCCCTTTGGTCCCGCCTCGCGAGCGATACTTTCGAGAAGAATGCGTTGGGCTGCCTTTGACGGTGCAAACCCAGCGAATGCGGCACGGCCGCGGTATGCAGACGTGTTTCCGGTACAGATAATGGCGCCATGACCTTCATGCAGCATGTCTGGCGTGGCGAGTCGCGCCAGATGCAACAGCGCCATGGTGTTGATCTCGAAAGCGCGCCGGAGCCCCTCAGGATCTATCGCCATGTAGTTCCCGTGCTCAGCGCCGACGGCGTTGTGCACAATCACTTGCGGAGCGCCCAACGTTTCTTTTACCGCGTTGTACGTGTTGGTCAGGCTGTCACTGTCGCTCACATCACAAACAAAAGGCTCTGCCCCTTGCGCTTCTTGAGCCAGATCCTGCAGCCGGTCTTCGCTTCTCGCCAGCATAGCGACGCGGTAACCATCTTCAGCGAATCGACGAACCAGGGCGGTCCCGGTACCCGGGCCGACGCCCGTGATCAGACAGCATTTACTCATTAAAAGATCTTCCGTTGCGCGTGAACGGATAAGATTATTGGTTATATGGTTTTATAATGCAACTAAAATATGGGCTAGCGTTTGATGCGATTCAAGAACGTAGCGTTGGCCCGCGCGATCAGGTGATCTTCGCTTTCGATCAGGCAATTCGCTATGCACTGGTTTCTGCCAACCTTGAGCACTTGTGTATTTGTCGCGATCCAGTCGCCAACCTTGGCCATGCCGATGTAGTCGATAGTTAAGTTTGAAGTGACAAGGCTGCCCACTTCTAAGTCCTGATTGCTCAGTTCAGTCGCAATGCTCAGGCCAAGTGCATTGTCAGCGATAGCCGCCAGAAAAGCGCCGTGGACCAGGCCTCTGGAGTTGCAGTGGGCGGGCCTCAGCACCACGCCGATTTGCACCTGGTTGTCGAGAATCCGGGACATCAAGGGCTCCCACGGATCGGTGAAAGCAGAAGACTTGAAGTGTTGATTGAAACCCGAAGGTATTGAATTGGCCATAAACCAGCCCTTGCTCAGTCTGTGTGTGGTGACGTTATAGCAATACGATTGCCTGAATCGTCCAGAATGATCACTTCAACAACGCCCCAGGCTTTTGCCACGGGATCAGCGTACACGCGGACGCCTTGTGCACGCAGATTTTCGCATACCTCTACACAGTTATCTGTTTTTATAACACCGACAGAAAACGCACTTGCTTCAACCAATTCAAACATCTTCTTGCCAGTTTCTTTGCTGACGCCAACGCCTGCGTCGTCGCAGGAAAAAAGCCCGATCTCCTGTTCAGGGTGACTCGGAGGGCAGATGCTGACATAGCGGAATTTGTCTGTGAGCTGCACGTCTCGGACCAGGTCATAGCCAAGGATTTCCGTGTAGAAATGTTTGGCGAGCTCCTGGTTCGTGACATAAATTGTGGTTGTTTGACCAAGAAATTGCATTGCTTTCCTCGTGGCATTTTAGTTTCATAATAACACTAAAAAATGTGATCTTGCTATAACAGCTAACTGCACGGCTAGCTGATAACTCCCAACAACGTAAGAGAGGTTTGCGATGGCGTTACTGGAATATGTTCACGATCAGGGGATTGCCGAACTTGTGTTGAATGCCCCTCCGCAGAATCGCTTTAGGGGTGACGTCACGGCTGGCTTAGGTCATGCGATTCAGGATCTGGCCAACCGCAGCGATACACGTGCGGTGCTGATCCGCGCGGACGGGCCTGACTTCAGCCATGGCGGTAACGTCTCCGGCTGGATCGGGCAGACCGGCGACGAGTTTGCCGCAGGCATTGCTCAAGGTATCGTGTTGTGCAACACGTTGCAGGACCTTGATTGCCCCATAGTGGTTGCGGTGCAGGGGTATTGCGGAGGGGGTGGGTTTGAGCTGGCGTTGAGAGGCGACATTATTGTCGCGGCGGATGACGCGAAGTTTTGCCATTCTGAAGCCAGTATTGGTGCGTTCACATTTATGGGCGGCGTGCAGCGGGTGGCTGAAAGAGTAGGGCGTACTCGGGCGATACAGTGGGCGTTAACTGCAGAACAAGTCGGTGCCCGCACGGCCCTTGACGCTGGACTCATCAATGAAGTGGTTTCCAGGGCAGATTTACATTCTGCCGCGATGCGATGGGTTGATAAATTTAAACACGGCGCGACACTTGCGCATGCTGCCCACAAAAAGCTGTTGCGCGCCTGGTCCGATTCCGGCATTGCCGCTTCTGATGCCATTGTTGCTGCCATGGCGGGTGAGATACTGGAGTCTGAAGATACGCAGAGTTGCCTGGAGGC
>JBCCUW010000327.1:0-5334 GCA_039196385.1 Pseudomonadota bacterium | reverse complement strand
CCGGACTCCACCGTGTCCGGCTCTGTCGTTGCCAACTGGCCCTCAAACGACTCCACCTCTACCTCGAAGTCCAGACTTGCTCCGTACTCGTCAGCAACAAAATGTTTGCCTGCCTGGGGGATCCATTCACCGGTGGTTTCATCGTAGACGGCAAAGCGCACACCAGCTTCGTCGATGTACATGCCCCATTCCCGGTTAGCTTGAAGAGCCTTGTCCCGAGCCAGTTCAATACGTAAGGACAGCCGCTCGGCATAACCCCGCAAAACCTGTTCCTGATCCACACCCGTAAAGGAACTGACCACCACGCCCAAAATGATGCCGACCAGCACAACCACAATGAGTATTTCGATCAGCGTAAAACCGGCGCTGCGCCGCAACACCTTAATGGGGCTTGTGGAGGCCTGCACCACAGTTCGCCTGCTTAAATATCCGACAGACGGATATCACTGTTCAACCCTTCACCCCCTTCCTGGCCATCAGCGCCAAGACTGAACAGGTCGAAACCGATTTCGTCGCGCTCGTAGATGTAGGGTGAACCCCAGGGGTCAGTTTTCAATTCGCGAATATAGCCTTCCGGATTGTAGTTTTTAGGCTCGGGAAAGCCGCTGGGCTTGGTGACCAGTGCATCCAATCCCTGTTCGCTGGAGGGATATTGAAAATTGTCCAGACGATAAACATCCAGCGCAGCCGCCAGCGTTCGAATATCGGTTTGCGCAGCCTGAATACGTGCCGTATCCGGACGCCCCATGATCTGTGGCACCACAACAGCGCCGAGAATGCCGAGGATAACCACCACGACCAGAATCTCAATCAGCGTAAACCCGCCGGCGCGGCTATGCACGCCTGTTTGTACGCCTTGTCTGTAGAAATAGAGCATGTTTTTCTCCTAGACCAATTGATTCATGCTGAGGATGGGCAGCAGTATGGCCATCACAATAAAAAGCACAACACCGCCCATGATGAGCAGCATCAAGGGCTCAAATAATTTTACGACGGTACTCACAATCCGCTCGACTTCAGCTTGCTGAAAACTGGCCACGCGATTCAGCATGGCATCCAGCTCGCCACTTTGCTCACCGCTGCCCACCATATGCAACAGCATCGGCGGGAACTGGCCCACCTGTTCCAGGGCCACTTTCAGGCTGATACCTTCACTGACCGTCTGTGTTGCTTCCTGTAATTTGCGCTGCAGCCAGCTGTTGGACACCACTTCACTAGCGATATTCATGGATTCAACCAGCGGTACCCCGGCGCCGGTCAATATGGCCAGCGTGTTGGCGTAACGCGCTGCGTTAGCACTGCGGGTGATACGGCCCAGCAACGGCAGACTGAATTTGCGATGATCCCAACGCAGTCGCAGGCTTGGCTGGGCTAGCAGCCAGCGAATCAGCACCACCACGCCAATTACGCCACCCAGTAAGGCCCACCAATAATCTCGCAGCAAATCTGTGATGCCGATGAGCAGCACCGTAAACCAGGGTAATTTCTGGCCCGTATCTTCGATAACGCTGATCATATCCGGCACGATATACACCATAAGTGCACCGACGATGACAAATGCCATCAGGAGCAGCGCAACCGGGTAAAACAGGGCCATCTCTACATTGCGGGTTGATTCAAACTGCCGTTCCATATAGTCAGACAGATTTTCAAGTACCCGGTCCAGGAATCCGGACTGTTCCCCAGCCGCTACGGATGAGCAATACAGGTCATTAAAACTGCGCGGGTACTCACGCAGGCTGTTAGCCAGCGAATACCCTTCCAGAACGCGGCTGCGTACACCCAGAATCAATGCGCTGATATGTTGTTTTTCAGTTTGCTGAGCCACAGCGCTCAGCGCTTCCTCAATGGGCAGACTGGAACCCACCAGGGTGGCTAATTGCCGGGTGAACAGAACCCGGTCGAGCGCGGACATACCGCGGGCAAAGCTGAAGGTGCTGGCGCTGTCTTGTTTTGTGTCTTTTGCGGGTGCAACGTCCAGTGGCATCAGCCCCTGGTCGCGTAACTGTTGACGCAGTTGACGCGCGCTATCGGCTTCCATCACACCCTTGTTCTGTTTGCCGTCGGCATCCAGAACAACGTATTCAAATGCGGCCATCGGTTATTCGTCCAGCGTGACGCGCAGTACTTCCTGGACCGTGGTAACCCCGGCCAGCACTTTGGCTTTGCCGTCGTCGCGTATACTGGGCCCTACGCGTCGCGCGTACCCCGCCAGTTCCTGCTCGCTGACCTGATCGTGAATCAGGCGGCGGATCGTATCATCAACCGACACCAGCTCGTATATACCGCTGCGCCCCTTGAAGCCGGTATGACCACAGGCGTCACAACCTGCCGCTTCATAAATAATGGCGGACTGCTCGCGCAGAAATTGCAGTTCCGTACTATCTGCCTGACGCTGTTGTCGGCAATCCTGACACAACTGACGCACCAGTCGCTGAGCAAGTACACCCACCAGGCTGGACGATAGCAGGAACGGTTCGACCCCCATATCCATGAGTCGAGTGACCGCCCCAACCGCTGTATTTGTATGCAGGGTGGACATCACCAGATGTCCGGTGAGACTGGCTTGAATGCCAATTTGCGCGGTCTCCAGATCACGGATCTCACCGACCATCACCACATCCGGGTCCTGCCGCAATATAGCGCGCAAGCCACGGGCGAAGGTCATATCCGCCTTGGTATTCACCTGAGTCTGGCCAATACCGGGAAGGTTGTATTCTATGGGATCTTCGACCGTCAGAATGTTGATGGTCTTGGCTGACAGTTCAGCTAAGGACGCGTACAGAGTCGTGGTTTTACCGGATCCTGTTGGACCCGTGACCAAAAATATGCCATGCGGTTTGTGCACCACCGAGCGCAGGACCTGAAGGGTGGACGGTGACATCCCGAGATTTTCCAGACTCAGGCGCCCGGCCTGTTTATCCAACAGACGCAGCACAACCCGCTCACCGGAACTGGCCGGCATGGTACTGACCCTGACGTCCACTTCGCGGCCGCCGATGCGCAGCGAGATGCGCCCATCCTGGGGGATGCGCTTTTCAGCAATGTCCAGACGCGCCATGACTTTAATACGGGAGACCAGCAGTGGCGCCAGCTCGCGTTTTGGTTTGACCACCTCACGCATGACACCGTCAACACGAAAGCGAACCACCAGTTCCTTCTCAAAAGTTTCGATGTGGACATCCGAGGCATTTTCACGGATGGCTTCAGCAAGCAAGGCATTGATCAACCGGATGATCGGTGCATCATCCTCCTGTTCCAGCAGGTCTTCCGTTTCTGGAACAGAATTGGCCAGGCTGGCCAGATCCATTTCTTCTCCCAGATCTTCAACCATCTGCCGGGCCTGGGACGAGTCGCGCGAATAGGTTTCCGTGAGAATCTGTTCAAACTCGTCTTCTGGCACCGTGCGCACTGCCAGTTCGCGACGCGCGAGGCGACGAATTTCTGCCAATGTGGTTAATGACGGGTGACTTTTACAAACCACATCCGCTTTGTTGTTGGCGGTTGGAGCCGTCGTGATCACCACGCCAAATCGTCGGGCAAACGCAAATGGCAGCAAGACCACTTCATCTGCCACGGGCTGCTGCAGGGCTGCCGCGCTCGGGCCCGCCGTCAGCGTGTTGTCGTCTGCAATCTGCACCGGCTGCTCCAGACTGTTGTTGCGCCCCTGCATACCAGGTATCTGCTCTGCCGCGGGGGATGTGGGGGCCTGGGCTGTTTTCGCCGCTTCACTCATGTTAAAGACTGTCCTGTTTCTCGAACTCGCAATTCACCTGCCTGGTTTGTCGCCGGCAGGCTGTTTCTGTTTGGCGGTATCCGGCGCCAGTGCCGGACCGCTGCTGCTCCCACGGTGCTAATAGTATCAATAACTTAGCCACATACTAAGCCTCTCTTGCAGGCGCGTGGTTTATGCCCGGGGATTTAGACAACTGGATCACAATTTAATCCGCATGGCGGCAGGATATTGCACTTTGATGACAGCATTATTGTGTAATCAGGGAATTATTTCGCAATTCTGTCGCGATAACTGAACCTGGCGCCCAATTTACGCGATCCAGCCTTGTTTTAACCGACCAACTTTCAACCTGGACACTTACAACCTGGCAACCTTTAACCCGGATTTGCGCCTGCAGCCCGCCAGATCATTTTGTATGATGGCGACCCCGACATTAGCCCAGAGGTAGCGATTGGATTTTACCGGTCATCACATTCTTTCGGTCAGCCAGTTCGACCGCGCTGACGTGGAACACATCTTTGCGGTGGCGGATGATATGAAACCGTACGCCATGCGCAAGCGCATCACCCGGGTACTGGAAGGCGCAATCGTATCCAACATGTTCTTCGAACCCAGTACCCGTACCCGGGTGTCGTTCGGATCTGCCTTTAATCTGCTGGGTGGCGAAGTCCGGGAAACCACCGAAGTGAAAGCGTCTGCCCTGGCCAAGGGCGAATCTCTCCACGACACGGCGCGGGTGCTGTCTGGCTACAGTGACGTGATTGTCATGCGTCATCCGGAACCGGGCAGCGTGGCTGAGTTTGCCCAGGCGAGCCGGGTGCCGGTCATCAATGGGGGCGATGGATCTAACGAACATCCGAGCCAGGCGCTGCTGGATCTATACACCATGCGTCAGGAGCTGCAAGCGCAAGAGCGCCGCCTGGATGGCCTGCGCATCGCACTGATCGGCGACCTCAAGTACGGCCGAGCGGTGCACTCCTTGTGCAAATTGTTATGTCTTTATGACAATGTGTCATTTCACTTCGTCTCACCGCCGGAACTGGAGCTACCCGCAGAGATTGCCGCCACGTTAACTGCGGCTGGCCACCGCATAGAGGTTTTCAACCGCCTGGAACCAGGCATCCACGATGTCGACATTCTCTATGTCACCCGTACCCAGGAAGAACGGTTCCCGTCTCAGGAAGAAGCTAACCGTTATCGCGGCCTGTTCCGCCTGAACCAGGCCATTTATACACAGCACTGTGAACCTAACACAGTGATCATGCATCCCCTGCCCCGCGATTCGCGCGAGCAGGCCCAGGAGCTTGACGACGATCTGAACCAGAACCCGAACCTGGCCATATTCCGGCAGACCGACAACGGCGTACTGGTGCGTATGGCCTTGTTTGCCCTGGTACTGAACGTCGTGGATGAGGTGGATAATCACGCTAAACCGGTCACCTGGTTTACTGCCAAACGTGGTGAGTACAGCTAGCCTGTCACCGTCGAACCATAACCAAAAGCAACCGCCATAAAAAAAGCCAGCTAACGTTTACCGTGAGCTGGCTTTTCAGCTTGTCGTTCAAGCCGCCGAACGGCCTGACGATTGATTTTTTCTT
>JBCCUW010000326.1:0-5362 GCA_039196385.1 Pseudomonadota bacterium | reverse complement strand
TTTGAACCCTTTGTTCAACCCTCGCAGCAACTGAAGCAGTAACTTTTCCTTACTGAGGTTATTAACCTCGAAATACTGGTCTTCGGGTAAACCGATTTGTTGGGCAAAACCTCGGTTTTTTTCGTGGTAAGCCAGAGACAGTATGGGGGTTCCGACGAGATACGCGAAGATTTGCGCGTGCAAGCGCATCCCGAGCATGCATCGCAGTTGTCCAATACGTTTGAAGTATCGAGCCGGGTCATTCCTGTAGAAACAGCGTTCCAGCTTCACGTGAGGCGCCAGCGACATTTGCAGCAGGCTATGCAAGCCAGAGTCTCCCAGCATTGAGTGGCCGTTAAAGTCCATCAGCACAACAGGCTCGTTCGTATACAACGCGGCATCATTGATAACCTGAGCGAGCTGCAATACTCGCTGCCGCTCCAGAGTGCTGTCGCCTGTTTGAATAGATTCTAATGGACAGAGAGAAACGCCTATACCGCGCCGCTCGACCAGGGGTTTGTTGCAAGCGCTAAAGTCCATTTGGCTGGAGAGGCTGGGAACAAGGTCTGCTGTGAGGTTCAGGGGTGTGTTCAGGTTCATACTGCGACACAGCTCGTACGATTGTTGGTCGCGCACCCCGATAAAGGCCATGCTATTAAGCAGTTTGCGGCACTGGACGAATGCTCTTTCCTCGTGAAAGGGCCCCACCCCAATGCCAACGGCGATGTGCCGTTCGGACTTCGCCAGGTTGAGCAAGTGACGTTTCAGCTGTATGTCGCGGAACGTGTGTAGGGTAGAGCCGCCGCCGAAAACGATTGCATTGCTTCGCATAGCCGCCAGATACAGGGCTAACCTGTCGTGTCCGCGAAACTGCTGTGCGTAAGGGAGAATCGGTGTGCCGAAAGCACATTGTCGAGCGGTGATGGCAATCCGGGGGGCTTCACGTTGGCCGAAACGGGCCTGATGGATTTGTCGCAAGCCGTGCCAGGTGCTCGCCAGTAACGCATCATCCCCGGCATTGGACATGCCATAGTAACCGCTGATGAGATAGTCATACCGCATAATCTTGTGCCTGTTCTGTTGTTTCAGTTTGTGTTCGTTGGGATTTCAGCTGCGCACCAATGTAAACAATTGCTGGCCAAAACAGATAAACGAGCATCTCCAGGTTCTCGGTCATCGTGTAGATCAGCAGAGGTAATATGACGGCAAGCAGCGAGGCTGGGCTTTTCCCTTTTACGATGGATACGATGCTGGCGCACAACAGGCTTATCAGCATCAGCGCGAATGCAGCGACGCCGACAAGGCCTTTAAGGAATAGCAGTCCAAGCCAGGTGTGGTGAGTGCCGATTGGCATGTATTGCACGAGGTGTGGACCTCGCTCAACGATGCCATGCCCCCACACAGGCGCTTCGCGAAGACCTCGGTCGAGCGCGATCTGTTCAAGGGCGGCACGGACCCTGGTGGAGTCTGGCCGCGCGTTTTTTAACTGATCGCTGATTGATTGCAAATACTCCAGCGAATCGGGCGCACTCAGCGCAGCCAAAGTAACCGCAATCGCAACCATGACAATGTGTCCGGGGCCTAAGTTAATCTGGCTAAGCAGTAGCAGGCTCATCACAAGTGGCAGGGTCACCCAGGCCACGCGTGACTGGCAAAATATGATCATGAGTAGGGCGCCGGTCATGCCGATCAGCTTGATGGGGGAGTTAGGCGCGTGCCACGCAATGGCGAAATATAAACAGGCAACCAGGCCGGCGGCTGGTGCCCAGGGCGCAAAAAATGACCATCTGGGCATCCCGGTTTCGGGGTTCATACCGAACAGTTTGATTTCAAAGTATTCACTGCCGGCTCCGCCGATGATCGATAGTGGTGAGGTGTATAGATGTCCTTTAATAAATGGCAGTGCGATCAGGGAAAGGCAAAGGAATACGATAGTCATCGCACAAACCCAGCAGACTGCATGGGCAAGAGGTTGGGGCCGAATGCTCAGGGTCATACCTGCACCCAGGAACAGGGCGAACAGGGCCCAGCCCTTGGCCCACCCAACACCGGATTTAATGGTTTTGGGCAGACCCAAGTCATAGTCGGCATGCGCCACCAGTAGTGCTATCAGGAGCGTCAGGGCGCAGCCGCCCCAGACCAGTACCAGGGGAGGGATGTAGAAAGTCTCCGAGTGGAGGAAGCGTAGGCACACCAGAGCGAACAGCAGCCACCCCAACACAGGTCCAAGCACGTACAGCCCGCCAACAAAATACATGGGTATGGTTGACAGAATTGCGCCGATCACTAGGCGTTCTTCAATAGCGGCGTGAGCCATTTTTCTCGAATCCGAATAATGTAAGTTGTGATGAGTACAGCGATTGTTCCCGTGAGGCCACCGGCGACACCTATCAGCAATGACGGACTTCGTCTTTTTTGTGGCAGGTTCGGCTCGTCCAGCATTTGGACCATTGGGTAGGCTGCAAAAACGTCAGCCCGACGCGCGTCCAATTGGGTCAACGCAGATACAAATACCGCTTCCGCCAACTGGTGTTCGCGCTCCAGGGTTTGCAGCTGAGACTGCTCTCGAAGATCAACGCGCAATGACTTGTCCAGTACTTCAATTTCGTTTCGAAGCTGTGTTTGTTCAGCCTTCAGGCCGCTGACCTCGTTGGCGCTTAACATCAGGCGCGCGTATAGATCCGCACGTTCTGATTTGTCTGCCATAGCGACCAGTTGGAGTGTTTTGAAGTCTCGGTGACCGACCAGGGTGCGGGATCTTTCGTGCACAGCGTCCGATAGCAGGTTGAACTTGAACCGGGCCTCCTGAAGTTCAGGGTGGTTGGTTCCCCATATTTTCGACAACAAGGGTATCCTTGTGCTTACTTCTGCCAGTTCGTAACGCAGTGCCTGAAATGTTTCGTCTGATTGCAGCGTGAATGCGTCTACCGCCAGCGTAGGGCTTAAACCGAGCTGGGCTGCCAGTGAATTGAGTGTGCTCTCGACGTTAGCGAGCGTTGCGCGATTTTTGAGGTGTCGTTCGCGTAGATCTGCCAGCGCTTTGTCTGCTCTGTCGAATTGTTCCTGACTCAACAGATCCGCTGCTGAACGGAATTCCAATATTGCCCTTTCGGTTTGGTCGACGCGGCTCTTGTATTCGCTGACCTGTGCCGTTTGGCTGATCTCGCGGCTGCGTATCTCGTCGCGACGCAGTTCTTCTAACAGGGCCAGGAAAGCGGTATGCAGCGCATGTGCTTTTTGTCTTGCATTGTCTGCACTTTCGGCCCTGACCTCCAGCTGTAGAATTGATGTTTGCAGCAGCGTCGTGACGCGTGGCTTACCAAACGCACCGGGGCTGATGTTGAGTGCGCTTGCTGCTCTGTTTCTTACCTTTTCGCCCAGTAGAAATTGTTTGTATGCTTCCGTTGGGCTCATGCCAGGCAAACCGAAAACACCGGAAGAAGACAGGTTGGCTTGCCCCATATTTTCCAATGAAATTCGTGCATTGGAATCGTTTTGAGGGATGACAATGGACCATTTGCTGGACCATTGTGGCGGTGTCATCAGATATGCCCCCGCAATCAGCCAAACGAGGGCAAGACTGATGATCGTCCAGACGCTGATAGACAGTTTCATAACTACAACCTCTTCAAGGGAGAAATTAAGTCAGCCACGGTGCGTGCAATGTCTCTCAGGTTGGTTACCGCGGAGTCATAACAGGCCACCGCATCGTTGGGCATCAGAAAAGGGTTGGCGATTTCCTGATTGGGTGTCCGTAACAGCGCCTCGACGCTGCGTTCCATGACTTCGACTTTGCCGGTTAAAGGGTTTGTGCTCGCCAGTACGATGGTGCGCGAAGCGTTGGTGCTTTGAATGCCACCGACGCAATTTGCGGAAACGGCGGCCTGTAGTAGCCGGGTGCCGTAGGGCAAATTGGTAGAGTACCTGCCTACTGCGCCGCTGGAGTTGTCCGCTGCTGGTACGATCAGATTCGACATGAACACGCGAAAACCCCGCATGGTTATCTGGCTTGGTCGCATCAGTTCCGGCTGGAAACAGCCCAGTGAAGGGACGTGTACGGTGTCGCCTGCCATGAGAGGAAAGTCGGTAACCGAGTTGCCTGAGAGAGCCCCGCTGAGGTTCACAACATGTTGCCAGCCTCCACGGATCACAACAATTTTGTTCAAGTCGGCGTCAGGTCGGACGCCGGAAGCCGCACGTATAGCTGCGGTAAGGCTGCGTAGTTCGCTGTGGTCACCGACCGCGGCGGTGCGCTCCTGGATTTCGGTTTCAGCGGAACGTTTGTTGATGACTACCTTGCCAGGTTCATAGATGGCGCCGCTGATGGCGACCTGTATTGGCGCATAATGTTTGACCCGCACGCTGATGCGGATAGCCCCGGGGAGCAGCATGCCTTCGCTAACCAGGGCGGCCTCGATTGCACGCGCAGCGGCCTCGGCCGTTTTACCGGCAATGACTATGGGACGTATATAGGGTAAGAGGACGCGGCCAGCCTGATCAATAATGTAATCTCCGGAAAACGCCTCATCAAAGGAAAGTTCTACGGTAACCAGGTCTCCTGGTGAGAATGGCAGGGTCCACGATTCCGGATTAGCGGAGTTGTGCGTCAGGCTGCTGGCGAGCGCAGCATGGTTTTGAGCGCGACATATCCTCGGGCGCTCAGTGGACGGTTCTGGTTCAAGGCCATAGTAGTCGACTGCGTATGGCGAACCAAAGAGGCCGGACGTTTCGCCATCCGTCTGGCGGAACGAATCGAATTGCACGCAACCTGTGCATAGGAGCAGTAGTGCGTAGCTCAGCAACTGGTGCACTGGTATCCGGATGTTCATCAGTAGGCCCCTTTTGTGGATAGTACGGCGGGCAAAGTGCGGAGCAGAATCGTCAGATCAAGCTGCCAGCTTTGTCGTTGTATGTAATCCACATCGAGATGAACCTGTTCCGCAAAAGAAGTGTCAGCGCGGCCGGACACCTGCCATAACCCCGTGAGGCCTGGCATGACATTCAGTCGATTCAGTTCGGTGTGCATGTAACAGTCTGTTTCTTCTGTCAGCGCTGGCCGTGGTCCGACGAGTGCCATGTCTCCACGCACCACATTCCATAATTGAGGCAATTCGTCGATACTGTATTTGCGAATTATTTTGCCTACCCGAGTTAGTCTTGGATCCTCGCGGTACTTTGCACAGACGCCGTCACGATTGTTGGCTGTAGCATCGGGTGCACGGTATCGCGGGTCGGCTGTGGTGCGCATGCTGCGAAACTTGTAGAAGTCAAACTCGTGGCCGTGCTGACCAACCCGACGTTGTCGAAAAATTATGCTGCCTTGTGATTCCACGCGGATTAAAAGCGCTGTGCAAAACAGAATCGGGGACATAGCCACCAGGCC
>JBCCUW010000325.1:0-5365 GCA_039196385.1 Pseudomonadota bacterium | reverse complement strand
CCGCATTGGTCCTGCCAAAGAAACAGAACGCAAAACGTTGATCAAGAACTCTCCGCTGGCCGGTAAGTACGATCAGACGATTGATCGTGAGTCGGCGTATGAGCAGTTACAGACACGCGCCGCGGAGGCACAAGCCAGGCAGGCAGAGGCAGAACGCAACGAGGAGTTGGAAAAAGCCAGGCTCAAAGCGGAAAAGGAACGCGCTCGCGCAGCCAAAAGGTCGACCCGCAAAACCACCCGGAAAGCGAGCAGCCGAAGATCAAACCGTCAGAGTGCCGGGGAAGCTTTCCTGAAAAGCACTCTGCGTAGCGTCGGCCGCACCCTGGGGAGCAAGCTCGCCAGGGGGCTCCTGGGATCATTGCTCAAGTAATAAGATGAGTATTTCAATAACTTAGCGAACATTTAGAGAATCAACCTAGGTTATCTCGCGCAGAATACGGGGATTTGTCGCGCGCGAAGGAGCTGCGCGCACGGACATAAGAGAACCCAATTTAGCAGACTGACCGCCGATCACCAAGCCGCATACACTAAGGCTTTCGTTGACGTTGAAGAAACTTTGAAGATTCATCTGATCGAAGGCCCTGTGGGAGCTGGCAAGTCCACGTACGCGATACGTCTCGCCCGCGAACTGGGTGCGGTACGCATGAACCTGGATGAGTGGATGGTCACCCTCTTCAGCCGTGATCGCCCCGCCACCAATTTCACGACCTGGTACAACGAGCGCAAGCAGCGTTGTATTGAACAGATCTGGCTGACGACCCGCGCTGTGCTGGATGCAAAAACGGAGGTCGTTCTGGAACTAGGTCTGGTAACAAGCGCTTTGCGCGAGGCTTTTTATCAGCGTGCTGACCAACACGGGTGTCTTCTGACCGTGACGGTACTTGAAGCACCCCGCGAGGAGCGCTGGCGACGCGTCCAGCAGCGAAATGAAGGCACAGACGAAACGTTCCGCATGTTTGTCTCTGAAGAGATTTTTCAGATTGCCGATGCCGCCTGGCAGGCGCCTGACTCACTGGAACTCAAGCAACGTCAGATCAAACAGATTAAGCACTATTAAGGACGCCCTCTGTTTCAGATATTTGAGGCTGACCGGGCTTTGTCCAATACACCACTTTATCTGCCAGCTGAAACAAATCGGTGTTGTGCGTGATAAATATACAAGTGATACCCAATGTCCGGATCGTCTGCATAATCTGTCGCTCGGTGGTGCTGTCGATGTGAGCCGTGCCCTCGTCCAGAAAAAGGATATGGGGTTGCTGATAGAGACATCGGGCAATCATGACGCGTTGTTGTTGCCCTGCTGACAGGGCACTGCCCATCGCCCCCACACGGGTTTCGTAACCCATCGGCAGCCCCATCACATCTGCGTGCAACAGCGCCTGCTGGCTGACTCGGGTTAACCGTTCAATGTCCGGCTGTAAATCAAAAAACGTGACGTTGTCTTTGATTGAGCCACTGAACAGTACGTCGTTCTGCAAAACACCCGCTGTCTGTCTGCGGATCGACTGCCAACCCAGCGTCGTGACGGGAATCTCGTCAAGGAACAGACTGCCTTGCATGCCTGGCTCCAGCCCCATGAGACATTTCAGCAGGGTTGTCTTGCCGATTCCCGAGGGGCCATAAATTGCGACGAGCTTACCGCGCTCAATATGTAGATTAACATCATGAAAAACCGCACCCGATTCCGCAGCATAAGAAAAACTGAGATTCTCCGCACGCAGGCTGCCGGAAATTGGCAGCATCAGGGTGTTGTCGTCGGAAATTTCCTGCTCTGTTTCCGTACGCGTGATGTCCGCAATGCGGCTAAGGTGTAGCCGCAACATCCGATACTGCACCACCGTTTGAATGATCGACAGCATCGCGCTGTTAAAGTGACCGCGATAAGCGATAAAGGCGTACAGCATACCAATGCTCATCTGATTACTGAGCACGGTTTGCGCACCCAGGAGGACAATCAAGACGTGCTCACAACCCGTCAGAGTGTTATTCACTGCTTCGTGAGTCAAGGTCATACGGCCCAGACGGGCCTGACAGTTTAAGCTGTCGGCAAACTTCTGCTGCCAGCCCAGCTGTCGTAAAGTAACTCGATCAGCCAGTTTCAGACTTTGAATGGATTGCACAGTTTCCATGAAGTAGGTTTCAAGGTTCGCATCAGCCACTACGCTTTCGTGGGTCGCCAGCTGCAATGGTTGGTAGTGTGCTACACGAAATAAGCCGTATAGCAGCAGCGAGCCGAGCACAACCATCGTCAGCAAGGGTGAGTAAATCCACATCAGGATCAGGGTGGTGATGGCCAACAGACCGTCTATAACAACCGTCACCACTCCGCTGCTCAGAAATTCCTGAACGGGTCCAGTAGATGCAAAGCGCGACAGAATATCGCCGACATGGCGCTTTTCAAAATACGCCAGCGGGAGCCGTAACAGGTGTCTCAAAACACTACCACCCATGTTGTAACTGAGCTGATTAGCCAGATACAAAGCAGATAATCCGCGCACCGCCTTGGTCGCGACAGAAAATAGTGCAACACCCAAAAAAGCCAGGGCAAGCACAGTCAACAAGGCTTGATCATCGTTGGCCAGCACGTCATCAACTACAATCTGAACGTAAAAGGGACTAGCCAAGGCAAATACCTGGACCATGAGTGACAGCACAAAAAGTTGCACTAACACGCCCGATAAGCCAGGGGCACCCCGCCAGAATGTTGCCAATTTCAGCGACTCCCGCTCGTCACCCGCTGCAAACTCGGTCCCTGGTACACACTCCAGAGCAATACCCGTAAAACGCTGACTGGCTTGTTTCAGTGTGTACGCACGCCGCCCTACAGCAGGATCATAGATGATGACCTTATTGCGCCTGACCCGGGTCAACACTACAAAATGATTCAGGTTCCAATGTAAGACTGCGGGTACATTCAGTTTGGATAGTTCATCCAGCTCCAGGCGCAGTGGCCGCGTCAGCAGACCAAGCTGTTGTGCTGATTGCATAATGGTTTGCAGAGAAGCACCGTGTTGGGACACACCCAGAGTGCGCCGCAGGCTGACCAGATCTGTTTGTCGCCCATAGTAAGCCGCAATCATGGCCAGGCAGCACAGCCCACATTCACTCGCTTCAGCCTGCAGCATGGGCTGCATGCGCAGACGTCTTCCAAAGTTCAAGCTCATGTCAGTTTGCGGGTGTGACTGTAGAGCGGCGCCAGCAGCCATTCAAAGAGAGAACGCTCTTCGAGAAGTACGTTCGCGCTCAACAACATACCTGCCTGAAGCTGCCGTTGTCGCCCCAAGGCTTGTAAATGGGGCTCAGGGATGGCGGCTCGCACTAAAAAAGCTGCACCTTTCACGGCTAGTGGCCCCTGCAGTTCTCCAGGTAGTACAGGCGCACTGGAGATACTCATAACTTCAGCCGCAATTGTGCCAAACTTCTGATATGGAAAAGCGTCCAACATCAGTCGAACCGTTTGACCGGGCACCAGGAATCCGATGGCAGTACTGGGCACCACAAGCACACTTTCCAGCACCATATGGTTGGGAATAATGCGAACTAAAGGCGTCTGATGCTTTGTTGGGTGGCCTGCATTCACCAGTATTGAACTGACCCTGCCCGCTACCGGAGCAGTCACCATGCGTGAATAGCGCCCCTCCAGTTCAGCCAAGCTCTGGGCCACTGTAGAAATCTGCATTCTGATTCTGCGCAGTTCTCTATGCTCTTTGTTCGGTAGCTGCTGCAACTGATATTGCAGTGCTGTGGCATTGGATCTGAGTTGAACCAGGTGCTGCTCTGCTAAGAGCAACGCCTTTTCACCATCAATCATCTCGGTTTGCGCCTGCAACTGACGGTTTCCGGGGATCGCGCCGGTCGCATACGCGCTGTTCAGATCCGCCAAATACTGTTTAGCAAGCTCCATTTTCTTTTGCTGCAGATCAATCAATGTCTGCTGCTGCACGATCTCGCGCCTTACATTTCCCAATCTGTGTTGCAACGCTGCCGCTTCTGATGTGAACTGCTCAGCAGCCTGGTTTAGTTCAGCGGCCAACAACTGCTGCTGATGCTTTAACTCAGCTCTGAGATCGTCCGCCACATCAGTTCCCTGGCCGGTATGCTGGGGCAGAATGAGTTGCAGAAGTGCTTGTCCCTGCTCCACCGACTCCCCCTGCTGCACCAAGACCCTGCTGACGCGCCCGTCACGCTGGACAGGAAAAACACTCACGACACCCCCGTCGGGCTCAATGTAGCCTCGGACAGTTTCCTTGCGGGTGTAGTCACCGCTCAGCAGCGCAACCACGATGACCGCCAGTAACAAAGCACCCAGAATGGTCAGGACGCGAAACGAAAGTGGTTGTCGCAGAGACACTTCAGCAGGCATGGTGTCATTGGCAAAACGAACTGCTTCGAGACGAAATAGCGCGTTATTCATTCACAACCTGGGCATTGGGTCCGGCTGAAGGGTTTTCCAGCATCTGGGGTAGAAGGTGCCAATGCAGCCACTGTTCGGGTGCTCGGCGTATGTACTGGCTGGCGATCTCGACCAATTGCTGCATGGCACGCTGTATCTGTAGGGCTTTGTCTGTGGGCTGCTCGCCAAACAGGACGGTCGGCTGTAAGTCGCAGCGGGGTTGTCCATCCCAATACGTTACAAAAGGCACCAGTAGCGCGCGTGCTTGGACAGCGGCGACCACAGGACCCTTCACCCAATAGACCTGATGGCGGAAAAACTGCAGAGGCAATACCGGCCCAAAGGTGTAAGGAAGATCGTAAAACGTCACGACCAACCCACCACGGCGTAAACCCCGATGAATACGTAGCGCAGCACCCGCTTGAGTGGATCGCACAACCTCCACGCACAGCCCCTGGGCTGACAGTTTGGCAAACACCTCTTGTTCTAATGATGAAGCCTGGCGACGCCGCACAATGAGGATGTGACGTTCAGGCACACGCGACAAAACTGCAAACAACGCGCGCAGATAATCACCCATGTGTATGGTAGCCAGGACAACGCCAACCGCGTTACGCTGGAGAAAGTCGACGAGGCGCAGCATATCCGGACGCGCATATACTTCGGCCTCGCACAGCGCCTCTCGCAAAGTCAGTTCACCCGCACTGTGCCATTGGCGCTGAGCCAACTCAGAGATGGCGTGCCACTCGCGCGCCAGCTGCAATGCTCGATCAGGAGACTCATCCAGGGCAAAAGCCATGATTTCAGCAATGGCTGTGACCCGCTGGTGGGCTTCATATCGGCGGGTCTGCCAATCGGCTACACTAGTCATCGGCTGCACTATCCACCGGTCCTGGTAAGGCTAAGATCCGTGGATCAAGCTCCAGATGGCGCAACGTTTTGCCAGAACCTTTGAACTGGCCAACCACCCTG
>JBCCUW010000324.1:0-5377 GCA_039196385.1 Pseudomonadota bacterium | reverse complement strand
GGCGCCTGCGTCCATGGCCAGCTGGTTCGGCACCAATCCGGGTATGGGATGGCTGCAGGAAGTTTCGCTGGTGTTATCGCCGGGACAGCCTCTGTACATCATGTTGTTTGCGGGTGGCATTATCTTCTTCAGCTTTTTTTATACCGCCATCATGTTTGATCCCAAAGACGTGGCGGATAATCTGAAGCGTCAGGGCGCCTATGTGCCCGGTATTCGCCCCGGTCAACAGACCGCCCGCTACATTGACGATGTCATTACTCGTCTGACGGTATTCGGGGCCTTGTATGTGACGTTGGTCTGTCTGTTACCAGAGTTCATGATTGTAGCTTTCGACATCACCTTCCAGCTGGGTGGTACTGCGCTGCTGATTGTGGTGGTGGTGGCGATGGACTTCATGTCCCAGGTGCAGTCACACCTGATGTCGAGTCAGTACGCTAAGCTGATGGAACAATCGAACCTGCAGAATTATGGTCGTCGCCGCTGATCTTTAAGATCCGCAGATAGAGAAAAGTATGAAAGTAAGAGCATCAGTAAAAAAGATTTGTCGAAATTGCAAAGTTGTAAAACGCAAGGGTGTTGTGCGCGTCATCTGCAGTGCAGAACCGCGCCATAAGCAGCGTCAGGGTTAGTTCAGCAACTTAAGCAAGCAATAGAGTAAACGGAGCATATATGGCACGTATTGCCGGTATCAATATTCCTGATCACAAGCACGCGAGAATTTCGTTGACTTACATCTACGGAATCGGACGCACCACCGCAGAAAAAATCTGTGATGCGGCGGGTGTCGACCCCGCGGTCAAAATTGGTGAGCTGGGTGAAGAGTCCCTGGACTCGATTCGTAACGAAATCGCCAAGTTGTCGGTAGAAGGTGACCTGCGTCGGGAAACATCGATGAACATCAAGCGCCTGATGGATCTGGGATGTTATCGCGGCATGCGCCATCGACGACATTTGCCCGTACATGGCCAGCGCACGCGCACTAATGCGCGTACGCGTAAAGGACCACGGCGTCCGATTCGTAAATAAGACGCCCAAACGGTAACAGCAGGAAAGAGAACATGGCAGAACGTAAGAAAGCCAAACGAGTGGTGATTGACGGAGTAGCGCACATACACGCTTCTTTTAACAACACCATCATTACGATCAGCGACCGACAGGGCAATGCGCTGTGCTGGGCCACTGCCGGCGGTTCCGGTTTCCGCGGCTCGCGCAAGAGCACGCCTTTTGCCGCTCAGGTGGCGGCGGAACGTGCCAGCAATACCGCATTGGAATTCGGTATGAAAAGCGTTGATGTATTCGTCAAAGGTCCGGGTCCCGGCCGTGAGTCTGCGGTACGCGCGTTAAATGCGGCTGGCCTGAAAATTAACAGCATCGCAGATGTTACGCCTATCCCGCATAACGGTTGTCGTCCGCCAAAACGGCGACGTGTATAAACCGTCAGCGAAGTTAATAAACTAAGAGGTACGAGATGGCCCGATATTTAGGTCCAAAACTCAAACTAAGTCGTCGTGAAGGGACTGACCTGTTTCTGAAAAGCGGTGTCCGGCCAATCGACTCTAAATGCAAGATTGACAACGCGCCAGGTCAACACGGCATCCGCCGTGGCCGCTTGTCCGACTATGCGGTCCAGCTACGCGAAAAACAGAAAGTACGTCGTCTTTACGGGGTGATGGAAAAGCAGTTTCGCAACTACTACAAAAAGGCGGACCGGCAGAAAGGCGCTACGGGCGAAAATCTGCTGAAGCTTCTGGAAAGTCGTTTGGACAACGTGGTTTATCGCATGGGCTTTGGTTGTACACGGGCCGAATCCCGTCAACTGGTCTCACACAAGGCGGTGACGGTGAATGGTGGCATCGTCAATATTGCGTCTTACCAGGTCCGCCCCGAAGACGTTGTTGCGATTACCGAAAAGTCACGTGGTCAGCTGCGCATCCAGGCGGCACTGCAACTTGCCAGCCAACGCGGCGAAGTGGAGTGGGTAGACGTCAGCGCAGAGAAGTTTGAAGGCGTCTTTAAGCGCCTGCCGGATCGGGAAGAGCTGCCGTCAGAAATCAATGAAAACCTTATTGTTGAGCTTTACTCCAAGTAAGTGAATCAGCGCGCGTAAGCGCGGTAGGAGACAAATATATGTCACAGTTGGCGAACGAATTTTTGACCCCGCGAAACATAGATATCCAGTCCGACAGCCCGACTCGGGCCAAGGTGACGCTGGAGCCATTGGAGCGCGGTTTTGGTCATACCCTGGGTAATACGCTGCGGAGGATTTTGCTGTCCTCCATGCCCGGGTGCGCTATTACTGAGGTACAGATCGATGGCGTGCTGCACGAGTACAGCACGCTCGAAGGTGTTCAGGAAGACGTCATTGATGTGCTGCTCAACCTGAAAGGTATTGCCGTTACGTTGCACAACCAGGATGAAGCCATCATCAGCTTGTCAAAAAGCGGCGCCGGTGAAGTCACTGCGGGTGATTTTCAGCTGACTCAGGATGTTGAAATCACCAACCCTGATCATCTGGTGTGCACCTTGAACGACGTGGGCGCCATCCGCATCGAAGCCCGGGTTACCCGTGGTCGCGGTTATGTGCCGGTAGATTCAGTCGTGGATGAAGAAGAGAGCCGCCCCATTGGTGTGCTCCGTCTCGACGCTTCTTACAGCCCGATGAAGCGTGTGGCCTACAGTGTGGAAAGCACCCGTGTTGAACAGCGCACCGACCTGGACAAACTGATTCTGGACCTGGAAACCAACGGCACCATTGATCCCGAAGAAGCGATCCGTCGCGCGGCCACGATTCTGCAACACCAGCTGGCTGTGTTTGTTGATCTGGAAAGCGAAGGTGAGCAGGTTGTTGAAGAGAAAGAGGATGAAATTGATCCGATTCTCATTCGTCCGGTAGACGACCTTGAGCTGACTGTGCGCTCCGCGAACTGCCTTAAGGCGGAAAACATTTATTACATCGGTGACTTGATTCAGCGTACCGAAGTGGAGTTGTTAAAGACCCCCAATCTCGGCAAAAAATCACTGACGGAAATCAAAGATGTACTCGCGTCGCGCGGCTTGTCACTTGGCATGCGCCTGGAAAATTGGCCGCCCGCCACACTGCAGGGCGGGCGTGTTGCGTAAGATTAGTTGTACGCAACACTGATTAGAGTAGGAATTTAGGAAAAGAACCATGCGTCATCGTAAGAGTGGCAAGCACCTCAACCGCACCAGTTCGCATCGGCAGGCTATGTTTCGCAACATGGCGGTGTCGCTGATTGAGCACGAAATGATCAAGACCACCGTGGTCAAAGCAAAAGAACTGCGCCGTGTTGCAGAACCGCTGATCACGCTGGCGAAAGAAGATTCTGTTGCCAATCGACGTCTGGCCTTTTCTCGTACGCGTGACAAAGCCGCCGTTGGTAAACTGTTCAGCGAATTGGGACCACGTTACGCCAGCCGACCCGGTGGTTATACACGGATTCTCAAGTGTGGTTACCGTGCCGGTGATGCCGCTCCGATGGCCTATATCGAACTGGTTGATCGTCCGCTGCCGGATTACGATGATGACGAGCTGGAAGCGCTGTCTGATGATCAGGAAGTGGTCGAGGACGACAATATCGAAGACGCCGAAATTGTTGAGGAAAGCACAGCGGAAACCAGCGAAAAAGCCTGATAGCCGCCTGCTGTTCCAGAACCTATCGTCATGAGTCACCATAGTTTCCATCCGACCCCGCGCACGCTTATGGGGCCGGGGCCATCTGACGTCCATCCGCGCGTTCTTGCGGCGATGGCACAACCCACCATTGGCCACCTGGATCCGCAATTTGTCAGCTTGATGGACGACATCAAGGTCTTACTGCGTGAAGCATTTCAGACCAGCAACGCACTTACAGTACCTCTGTCTGCGCCAGGGTCGGCCGGTATGGAAGCCGCTTTTGCCAACTTGGTTGAGCCCGGCGACAAAGTCATTGTCTGCATAAACGGTGTGTTCGGTATGCGTATGGCCGAAAACGTGCGCCGTATGGGTGGTGAGCTGGTCACTGTGGAAGACGAATGGGGCACCCAGGTTGACCCGCAGAAGCTTGCGGAAGCGCTGGCCTCGCATCCGGACAGTAAAATTGTTGCTTTTGTGCATGCGGAGACTTCAACGGGCGTCTGCTCTGATGTCGCGGCACTCTGCGCCCTGGCTCGTGATGCCGGTTGTCTCACTATTGTCGATTCAGTGACGGCGCTGGGTGGCGTTGAATTGCGGGTCGACGCCTGGCAGGCAGATGTCGTGTATTCGGGCACGCAGAAGTGCCTGTCCTGCCCACCGGGCATCAGCCTGATTACGTTCAGCGAGGCTGCTGCAGCTCGGGTTAAATCGCGCAATGTGCCGGTGCAAAGCTGGTTTCTCGACCTGTCGCTGCTCATGGCCTACTGGGAAGGGGACGGCGCCCGGTCCTACCACCATACCGCACCTGTGAACGCGATGTATGGACTGCACGAAGCTTTGCTGATGCTGCACGAAGAAGGCCTTGAAGCGTCCTGGGCTCGCCACCGAGCGATGCACGGGTTATTGGTCGACGGCCTGACAGATCTGGGCCTGGAGTTTGTCGTGGACAGTACTTATCGCCTGCCGCAACTGAACGTGGTAGCGGCTCCCGAGGGGGTTAATGAAGCGGAAGTGCGCAAGCAACTCCTAACTGACTACAACCTTGAAATTGGAGCTGGCCTCGGCGTGTTTGCCGGAAAAGTTTGGCGCATTGGCCTTATGGGCTATGCCGCGCGTCGCGAAAACGTACAGCTGTGCGTCAGCGCCATGCGTCACTGCCTCGCCTAGCCGGCTGCAGGCTAGGCCAATACCTGTTTGAGAAACTTGCCTGTATGCGATTTGCGTACCTTGGCCACCGCTTCCGGCGTTCCGGTCGCCACAATCTGCCCACCCCCTGAGCCGCCTTCAGGCCCCAGATCGATAATCCAGTCAGCGGTTTTGATGACATCCAGATTGTGTTCAATCACGACCACAGTATTGCCGTCGTCGCGCAATCGATGCAGCACATCCAACAACTGTGCAATATCGTGAAAATGCAGGCCGGTGGTTGGCTCATCCAGGATATACAGGGTCTTACCGGTATCTCGCTTGGACAATTCCCTGGACAACTTGACGCGCTGTGCCTCGCCGCCTGATAGGGTGGTGGCGGACTGCCCCAGGCGAATGTAGGACAAACCGACGTCCATCAGCGTTTGCAGCTTGCGCGCCAGCATAGGCACGGCGGCAAAAAACTCATGCGCATCTTCCACTGTCATCTCCAGCCCCTCGTGGATATTCTTGCCCTTGTAACGGATATCCAGTGTTTCGCGGTTGTAACGCTTGCCGTGGCAGACATCGCACGGGACATAAACGTCTGGTAGAAAG